>JAPLLQ010000108.1 GCA_026387485.1 Candidatus Omnitrophota bacterium
AAAACTCATTTCCGCTACATGTGATTCGGGTGCAAAAATACTTAACCTAACAAAGTTTGATGATGTGGTGTTGCGCAGTAATAGAGTGGAAGGGGCGGTAATTAACTGGTCACCGGTTTCAGCCCTGCCGCGGCAGATTACCTGCGTTGACCCGATCGCTTTGGAATCAAAGGTTGTAATCGATGCTACCGGCCACGATGCCTGGGTAGCAAAGAGCCTTGAAAAGAGAGGATTGTTAAAATTACTAACTTACGGTCCTATGGATGTTGCTATTTCAGAGGACCTTGTGGTAGAGAAAACCGGGGAAATTTATCCTGGTCTCTATGCAATAGGAATGGCAGTATCTACAGTTTTTGGCATACCGCGTATGGGTCCTACCTTTGCTGGGATGCTTTTTTCAGGAAGGAAGGCTGCCCAGCAAATAATTGAGAGACTAACTCCTGTTGAAGATTGTTCTCGCAAAGAAGCTGTAACTATTTAAAAATCTGTAGCACCTAACGTAACTACAAAGTGTCTCCGGATACCTTAAAAATCGACGGAGGCACTTTGTAGTTTCATAAATCCTCCAAAGGCAGCAAAATTTTTTTAAAAAAATACTTGACAAATTGCAAGTTTAATGTATACTCTACTATGTTAATAGAGATTATAGAGAAAAGGGATATATGCGTATTACTTATCGTACGGATTACGCCTTAAAAACAATTCTAGAGCTCGGCCTTCACTTTGGCCAAGATTCCGCTCCTACTATTCATGAAATTGCCGAACGGCTGGATATACCGGAGAAATTTTTAGAGCAGATTCTCCTTGATTTAAAAAGGGGCGGATTTGTCGAGAGCCGGCGGGGTAAGATCGGCGGCTATTTTTTAAGCCAAAAGCCAAGAGAAATTACCCTTGGCAAAGTAATCCGTTTTATCGAGGGGCCGATTGAGCCAGTTGCCTGCGTAGGCCATAATTATAAAGGTTGTCAAGATATCAGAAGTTGTGTATTTAGGAATATATGGCAACGGGTAGCAGAATCAACCGCTAAGATTATCGATGGTATCACTTTTGAAGATTTAGTTAAACAAGTAAAAGGAAAAGAAGCAGTATCTAGTTATTCAATATGAAAATAGCCAAAGACATTACTAAGCTTATTGGTAATACACCTTTAGTTAAATTAAACCGGTTAACTAAAGGTTCATTCGCTACGGTAGCGGCGAAGTTGGAATCTTTCAATCCCTGCTCTTCAATTAAGGATAGGATTGGTTTGAGTATGATTGAAGAGGCGGAAAAAGAGGGAAGGATTGATAAAGATACGGTTATTATCGAGCCAACTTCCGGTAACACCGGGATTGCTTTAGCTTGTGTTTGCGCAGTTAAGGGTTATAAGCTGATTTTGACTATGCCTGAGACAATGAGCCTGGAACGCAGGCAATTATTGAGTGCTTTTGGCGCTGAAATAATTCTTACCCCCGGCCCCGAAGGAATGACTGGTGCGGTAAAACGGGCTGAGGAGTTAGCTAGAAAGAATAAGCAGTATTTTATGCCACAGCAGTTTAAAAATCCGGCTAATCCGGATATCCATCGCCGCACCACCGCAAAAGAAATCTGGGAAGATACAGATGGGAAAATTGATATTTTAGTTGCAGGCGTAGGAACCGGTGGTACAATTACAGGTGTAGCTGAAGCGCTGAAGAAAAAGAAGCCTTCCTTAGAGGTTATTGCGGTTGAACCGAAGGATTCAGCGGTACTCTCTGGAGGCAAGCCGGGTGCGCATAAAATTCAGGGAATCGGCGCAGGGTTTATTCCGGAAGTCCTAAATAAAAAAATTATTGATCAAATAATTCAGGTGACAAATGAGGACGCGTTTGAAACTACAAGGAGGCTAGCTAAAGAAGAAGGTATTTTAGCTGGGATTTCTTCTGGTGCGGCGGTCTTCGCTGCTTTAGAAATTGCCCGTAGAGAGGAAAATAAAGGCAAACTCATCGTAACTATATTGCCGGATACTGGCGAGCGCTATTTAAGCACCGAATTATTCGCCAAATAAGCAAAGGAGAGATTATGAAAGAGAGAGTAGAGAAGGCATTAGAAAAGGTCCGGCCCATGCTTGCGGCTGACGGCGGAAATGTGGAGTTAGTAGAGGTTACCGCTGATGGCGTAGTGAAATTAAAGCTTACCGGAAGCTGCGGCTGCTGCCCGATGTCTCAAATGACCCTTAAGACGGGGATTGAGAGAATTTTAAAACAAGAGGTGCCAGAGGTAAAAGAGGTTATCGCAATATAAAATAAAAAGAGGTAAGGGGCAAAATGAGAACGATCAATGAAATAAATGAAAAAATAAAAAATGGGCAAGTTGTCGTCCTTACTGCCGAAGAAGTTATTGAGTTGGTTGAGAAGAAAGGGATAAAAAAAGCAGCCCAGGAAGTGGATGTGGTTACTACCGGGACCTTTGGCCCGATGTGTTCTTCAGGGGCTTATTTTAATATCGGCCACTCAAAGCCGCGGATAAAAATCGGCGGCGGTACCTGCACACTTAATGACGTCCCCTGTTATACCGGATTTGCCGCAGTGGATATTTATTTAGGCGCAACTGCTATTCCTGATGATGACCCCCGGAATAAAATATATCCTGGAGAATTTAAATACGGCGGGGCTCATGTAATCCAGGAGATTGTGGCAGGAAGCGATGTGCGGCTTGAGGCTGTTGCTTATGGGACAGATTGCTATCCGCGCAAGAAATTAGAGACCCTGATTAATATTAAAGACTTAAATGAGGCGGTGTTATTTAATATCCGCAATGCCTATCAGAATTATAATGTTGCGGTGAATCTCTCGGATAAGCCGATTTATACCTATCTAGGGATGCTTAAGCCGAATCTCGGCAATGCTAATTATTGTTCAGCAGGGCAACTATCGCCGTTATTAAAAGACCCCTATTATAAAACAATCGGTATCGGAACCAAGATATTTTTAGGGGGTGGTATCGGTTATGTTGCCTGGCAGGGTACGCAGCACAATCCTTCCATACCGCGCAAAGAAAACGGGATCCCCAAAGTCCCCGGAGGCACTCTTGCGGTTATCGGTGATCTAAAACAGATGAAGCCGGAGTGGTTGGTAGGGACAAGTATGCTTGGTTATGGAGTGACCCTTGTAGTGGGAATAGGCGTACCTATACCTGTTTTGAATGAGGAAGTGATTCAATATGCCGCAGCTAAGGATAAAGATATATGCGCTCCTGTCGTAGACTATAGCTCGAATTACCCCCAGATTATCCCGGGTTCTCTGGGCGAAGTAAATTATGAACAATTAAAGTCCGGAAAAATCATTATTCAGGGTAAAGAGGTCCCCACAGGAAACCTTTCAAGTTATTCCAGAGCCCGCTTAATCGCTGAGGAATTAAAATCCTGGATTAAGAAAGGCGATTTTACCCTGACTGAACCAGTGGCAAAGCTTCCCCAAGCTGAATCCGGTTATGGTTTTAAGTTATTAAAGGAAAGGTCAATAATCACAAAAGAGGTGTAATAAAATGGTTTCCCGAAGAATAGTTTTGCATTTTCCTCATCGTTTGGTTAATCAGCCGATTATCTATAAGCTGGTTAAGGAATATGATTTGCAATTTAATATTCTTAAAGCCTTTGTTACTCCCCAAGAAGAGGGGTTGATGGTTTTAGAATTAAGCGGGAAGAAAGAAAATTTTGCCAAGGGTATGGAGTATTTAGAATCCTGCGGTGTGCGTATCCAGCCCTTAAGTCAGGATGTTGTGCGCAACGAAGACAAATGCACTAACTGCGGTGTATGCGTGCCGATCTGCCCGACTGAGGCCCTTGTAGTTGACCCTCAAACCCGCAAGGTGCTTTTCCATAATAAAAAGTGCATTGCCTGTGAGCTCTGCGTTAAGATTTGTCCTCCCCGCGCCATGGAAGTAAGTTTCTAAATATGCCTCTTGAAAAAAATTTTTCCCGGCTTAAGAAAATAATTTTAAGTTACGAGTCTTGCCTAATCGCTTTTTCCGGTGGAGTGGATAGCTCTTTATTGCTGAAAGTCGTTTCACTCCTGTTGCCAAGGGACAAAATTTTAGCAGTAACTGCCAACTCGGAGACCTATCCTAAAAACGAATTAGTTCTAGCTAAGGATATCGCCAAACGCTTAGGGGTAAGGCATAAAGTAATCAAGACCCAAGAGTTAAAAGATCAAAGTTTTATTGCTAATACCATTGAACGCTGTTATTTTTGCAAAGCAGAACTTTTTTCGCGCTTAGGAGATATCGCTAGAAGCTTAAAATTAAATGTTGTTTTAGATGCCAGTAATGTTTCCGACAAAAATGATTTTCGTCCGGGAGATAAAGCCAAGATAAAATTTGGCATTCGTTCTCCGCTTCTGGAAGCAGGTTTTAGTAAGGAAGATATCCGTAAGCTCAGTAAGAAATTAGGGTTAAGTACTTGGAATAAACCGGCTTTGGCTTGTTTAGCTTCAAGGATTCCCTATGGGACAAAAATCTCTCTTCCATTATTAGAGCGTATTGAAGAGGCAGAGGCATATTTAAAGAGGATAGGTTTTAATCAGGTACGTTTACGGCATTACAATAGTCTTTGCCGGATTGAAGTGCCCAAAGAAAAGATTCTAGCTTTGATAAGTAAATATCAGGAGGTAGTCGACAAATTGAAGAAGTTAGGTTATAATTATGTGACGGTTGACTTGGAAGGATACCGTACCGGAAGTTTAAATGAGGTAATAAGAAAATGAACCCATTCGATGATTCGGCTGCGCTCACCATCGACACTGAGTAAAGTCGAAGTGTCGACTTTCGCTCAGGGTTCATCCTGAGTGACTGAAAGGAATCGAAGGATGAAAAAAATATACTTAGATTATGCCGCGACCACGCCTTGCGACCCTGAGGTTTTTAAGGCAATGGAGCCTTATTTTTATGAGAAATTCGGGAATGCCTCCAGTCTCCATTCTTATGGACAGGAAGCCAAGAAAGCAATTGAGGATTCAAGAGAAACATTAGCTCAATGCTTGGGTGCTAAACCGGAAGAGATTGTTTTCACTTCCGGTGGCACAGAATCGGATAATTTCGCCCTTAATGGAGTAGCCTATGCTTTAGAGAAAAAAGGAAACCATATTATTACTACGGCTATTGAGCATCACGCCATAACTGAGCCGGCTAAGTTCCTAGAGAAAAAAGGGTTTAAGGTTACTTTTGTAGGAGTGGACAAGTTTGGGTTGGTTTCTCCTGAAGATATCAAAAATGCGATTACAGATAAAACCATCCTTATTTCAGTAATGCAGGCCAATAATGAGATCGGCACCATCCAGCCAATCGCTGAAATTGGTAAGATCGCTAAAGAAAAGGGAATCTCCTTCCATACAGATGGTGTACAGACCGTAGGGCATATTCCGATTAACGTAAATGAACTTAATGTTGACCTTTTGTCGCTCTCGGCGCACAAATTTTACGGGCCAAAAGGCGTAGGCGCTTTGTATATCAGGAAAGGAACGCGTATAGAAACATTTTTACGCGGCGGAGACCAAGAGAAAGGCAAGCGGGCTTCAACTCACAATACTTCCGGGATAGTCGGATTAGCTAAAGCAATCGAGCTTTGCAATAAGAAGATGGATAGTGAGATTAAATTCCAGGGCGCTTTACGCGATAGATTGATTAAAGAGATCCCTGAAAAGATTCCCGAAGTCAGGCTTAATGGACATCCTACTAAAAGGCTGCCTAATAATGTAAACTTCTCTATAAAATACATTGAGGGAGAATCTATTTTGCTTAGTCTGGACTTGTTGGGGATTGCCTGTTCTACTGGCTCAGCCTGTACTTCAAGCTCCTTAGAGCCATCGCATGTGCTTTTAGCCATCGGCCTTAATCATGAAACTGCCCATGGCTCATTAAGAATATCATTGGGCAGATGGACCAAGGAATCCGATATTGATTATTTTTTAGAACACCTTCCTAAAGTTGTTGAAAAATTACGCGCGATCTCCCCTCTTTACGAAAAGAAATAATTATGGAAGAAAAAATAATCGGGCTATTAAAGAGAGCCCAAGGTTATCTTTCCGGCGAGGAAATTAGCGATTCTTTAAAGATAAGCCGGCAGGGCCTATGGAAACATATCCAGTCATTAAAGGAGTTCGGTTATGATATTGCCGCAGTTCCCCATTTAGGTTACCGTTTGATTTCTTCTCCAGACAGGCTTTTTGATTTTGAAGTAACGCTCGGGCTGCATACCAAGATTTTAGGCCGAAAAATACTTTATTTCGATAGCTTAAGTTCAACTATGGATACAGCTATGCAGCTTGGCTTAAAAGGCGTAAGTGAAGGTACGCTTGTATTGGCGGAAACTCAAACTAAAGGCAGAGGGAGGTTAGGCAGAATCTGGGTTTCTCCCAAATATAAGGGGATATATTTATCCCTGATTTTAAGGCCTAAGCTCTCGCCGAATCAGGCCCCAATATTAACGCTTTTGACTGCGGCAAGTATCTGTGAGGCAATAAAAGAGGTAACCGGAATAGCCCCCCAGATAAAATGGCCGAATGATATTTTGGTACACCATAGAAAAGTAGGTGGGATACTTACTGAGCTTAATGCGGAAACCGATGAAGTTAATTTTATAGTTATCGGCTTGGGCTTAAATGTGAATAATGAAAAAAAATCTTTGGTTAGCGGCGCCACTTCTTTAAAGGAGCAAAAAAAAGAAAATATCAACCGGTTAACTTTGTTGCAGGAGATTCTGCTCCGGTTAGAAAAGAATTATTTAACTTTAGAGAAAAAAGGAAGCCGGCCGATTATTGATAAATGGCGAGAGTATAATATTACCCTTGGCCAAAGGGTCAAGATCTATTCTCAGCGGGAACATATTGAAGGCGAGGCAGTGGATATTGATATCGATGGCGCTCTTCTGGTTAGGCGGGACACAGGTTTAACGCAAAAGGTAATCTCTGGTGATGTTGTCCACTGCCGATAGCTTAAATGTAAACTATAGCTATATATCTGGTTGACAATTGACCGTGATATTTTATAATATGCTTAATGCTAAAAATAAAATATCACGGTTTTGTTTTTATATTGATATTATTCGGTTGCTTAAGCCTTGCCGAAGCCGGGGAAAACCAGCCCGAAACGCTAGAGAAGATAGTTATTACCAAGGAGAGAGTCTATTTGACTCAAGCCTATTCTTTAAAATCGGTAAATTTCAGTACTTTAGCTTTTGATTCACCTGTTGAAGCATTGAATGTTACCCCTTTAGACCTCCAGGCCCGCTCCCCCCAAGCCGGCATACAGACGGACTTTTCCTTGCGGGCCTCAAACTTCCAAGGTGTTTTAATCCTTTTAAACAGCCAGCGGATTAACGATCCCCAGACCGGGCATCATAATTCCGATATACCTCTAACTACTGAGGACTTAGAAAAGATTGACCTTATACCCGGCACAGGTTCATCTTTATTCGGCTCGGATTCAATAGGCGGAGCGATTAATTTCATAGTCAAGAAGCCAGAGGTAAGAAAAATAGTGCTAGAAGTATCAGGTGGTCAGCATAAGACATTTTCCGGGCTTTTTAGCGCCACTGAAAAAATAAATAATTTAGGGGTGAGGATTTCGGTAGAAAATAAGGAGTCGTTAGGTTTTAGCGAGGATACAGATTATAAAAAATTTACTTCCAATATCGCATCTTCCTTGGATATTCCGGATGGAGAAATCAATCTTAATTACGGGTATCAGGATAAGGAATTCGGAGCCTATGATTTTTATACCCCGGGAAAGGGCTATGAATCTAAGGAATGGACTAAAACCCATCTATTGGATACTGGATTAAAACTTAATAAAGCCGGTTTCCTGATTAAACCCAATTTTTTATGGCGCCGGCATCATGATAAATTTATGCTGGATAAGACGATGATTCGCAGTAGTTCGGTTAACCATCACCGTACCGATATCCTTACCCCTAATATTTATTTTCAAAAGGAATTAGAAAAAATAGGAAGATTGGGCCTTGGCTTAGAATACGGAGAGGAGAAAATCAGTTCGGATAGTCTGGGCCATCACACCCGCAGGCACTCAAGCCTATTTTTGGATAATGCTAAAGATTTAACCGATAAACTATCCTTTGGTTTATCCTGGCGCTTTGATGATTATAATAGCTCAGAGAAGGTTTATACCGGTTCAATTAATCTGCGCTATCAGATCTTAGTGGATAGTTATTTACGTTTTGGGGTATCCCGTAGCATGCGCTTGCCTTCATTTACCGAACTCTACTATAGCGACGATGGCTACACAGTGGGGAATGTAAATTTATCTTCGGAAAAATCAATGAATTACGAAACAGGGTTTGATTTTAAGAAAGAGCGGCTATCCGGGGGGATTACCTTTTTCTTAAGGGATGAAAGGAATTTTATCGATTGGATACAGAATACAAGCTCTCCGGTAAGGTGGCAGGCGAAGAATATCTCTGATGCGAAAGTATTTGGTATTGAAGAGCGGTTAAAGCTAGAAATAAATAAAATAATCTCCTTAGATGCTAATTATACCTATATTAATAAAGATGCCGATGATTCAGGTTATATCTATAAGTATGGGGCGAATTATATTCGGCATTTGTTTAATGCCGAATGTATGCTAAAATTACCTTTTGGGACCCAGAGTATCGGGTTTACCTATAAGAAAAAGCCGGTACGCGGCGGCTGGTGGTTGGTAAATACCCGCTTAAACTATTCTTTGAATAAACAGGCGCAGATTTTTCTAGCGGTAACCAACCTTTTTAATGTAGAATATCAGGAGATAGAGGGAATTCCTCAGCCCGGAAGATGGGTTGAGGGTGGCCTGCGGCTTAACTGGTAGAATTATGCAGAAAAAATATTTTAAATTACCGGCATTAAACCCCGAATATATAAACAAACAGGACTATTTCTTCCTTTTCGAAACCAACCTTTTTGATAAAGATAATTTTACCAGTTATATTTTTACTCAGCCGGTTGATATTGTCAAAGTCAGGGATTTTAAGGGCGTTGGGGATGCCTTTAATAAAATTCAGCATTGCTCAGAAAGATATTATATCGCCGGGTATCTCTCTTATGAATTAGGGTATTATTTTGAAAGAGCGGTTTTTAAGACAAAAGGAAAATTTGATTTTCCCTTAATCAACCTTTGCGTTTTTGAAAAACCGGTTGTTTTTCAACATCGAACGAAAAAAATAAGCTTTGATATCCCCGGACTTTTTTTAAAAAATGAGAGAAAAGAGGATTTCTATATCTCTAACTTAAAATTTGACTATTTAAAATCAGAATATACCGGAAAAATCAAGCGGATTAAGGAATACATTAGATGCGGCGCTACCTATCAGGTAAATTTTACCGGGAAGTATAAATTTGATTTTTTCGGTTCTGCCCTCGCTCTCTACCAGCAATTAAAACTTAGTCAGAATGTTCCCTATAGCGCTTTTTGTAAATTCCAGGACGAGTATATTATCTCTCTTTCTCCCGAATTATTTTTTAGAATTGATGGCCAGTGCATATATTCCCGGCCAATGAAAGGGACTTGTGCAAGAGGCCAGGATACCCGGGAAGATAAGGAGAAGGCACAAGGTTTAAAAAATAGCCCTAAGGAGCGCGCTGAGAATTTAATGATCGTAGATTTAATCAGGAATGATTTAGGCAGGATTGCCGAAACTGATACTGTCAAAACTAAGCAGCTTTTTAACATCGAAAAATATAACCGTCTCTTTCAGATGACTTCTACGGTCGCTGGGGCCTTAAAAAAAGGAATTACCTATTTTGATATATTCGGGAATATTTTCCCCGGTGGCTCAGTTACCGGTGCTCCTAAGATAAGGACAATGCAGATTATTAAAGAATTAGAAGATGGTTATCGTAAGCTTTACTGTGGCGCCCTGGGTTTTATTTCCCCCGGAAATAAAGCAATATTCAATCTGCCTATCCGGACAATTTCTATTGTTGATGGTAAGGCAGAGATGGGCGTAGGCAGTGGGATTGTCTATGACTCTATCCCCAAAAAAGAATTTGCCGAGTGCAGCCTAAAAGCCGAGTTTCTTACCGATACGATAAAGGGTTTTAAATTAATTGAAACCATTCTCTGGCAAAAGGGATATAAATTCTTAAGCAACCATCTTAAACGGCTTAAAGCTTCGGCATTATATTTTGGGTTCTCTTATAATCAAGAGCGGATGATCTTCAGGTTAAAGATTATAGAGAAGAAATTTAACCTTGAGAATAGTTACCGCCTGCGCCTGTTATTAGACAAAGAAGGAAAAATTGCAGTTAGATACTCTAAAATTAAAACTGTCTCCTTAAAACAACCTAAATATGTAGCTATATCTAAATATAAAATTATTCCACAGGATATCTTTTTGTATCACAAAACCACCAACCGGCAGCTTTATGATTCAGAATACACTCATTATAAATCCAGAGGTTATTACGATGTAATATTCCTGAACAACAGAAATGAATTTACAGAAGGCTCAATTTCCAATATAATTATTCAGAAAAATAATAAGTTTTATACCCCGCCCCTTTCTTGTGGATTACTTGCGGGCATCTTCCGGGAGCATCTTTTAAGGAAAAAGATGGTAACGGAGAAAGTGCTACATTCTAAGGATTTAATTGAAGCGGATAAGGTATTTTTATGTAATTCAGTGCGCGGCTTAAGGGAGGTAAAATTAAAAAATGTTCATTCATGTAGTTTTATTTGAAATTTACCCGAAAGAAGTCTTTAAATATCGCAAAGATAGCCTGATGTGGGCAAGTTATACCAAGAGAGCCTTGGGTTTTCGGGCTTATTTTACCATGAAGCGCTTCGGCTATAAAAATCAATATGCTTCAATCTATGAATGGCAGAATAAATCCGACCACCAGCGGTTTATGAAGAAATACCATGGCTGGTTAGTAGGTAAATCCAGGGCCAAGGTCAAGGTTTTGGGGTATTATAACCTTAAGGCAATAGATAGATTGCGCAATTAAAATTCCGTGGTACCCCAATTTTTTATTGACAAATACCAAATTTAGTGTAAACTTACTCAAGTAGTGAATAAGGGAGTGGAAGTCTTGAACCGTAAGGGAGAGAAGGACGCGCCTTGCGGTTTTTTGTTTCCCCTCACTAAGTTTGCTAAAATTCTAAAAGGAAGGAGGAAGTACAGTAAATGGCAAAAGGTAAAGTAAAGTGGTTTTCCAACCAAAAAGGTTATGGATTTATTACTCCTGAGAACGGTGCCGATGTATTCGTACATCATACTGCTATACAGGGTGATGGCTATAAGACTTTAGAAGAGGGCCAGGAAGTTGAATTTGAGATTGAAAAAGGTCCTAAAGGCGAGCAAGCTACAAAAGTAGTCAAGTTATAACCTAAAAAAAAGAGAAGGCCCGGCAATGAAAATTGTCGGGCCTTTTTTGTTGATTTTCCTGAAGATTGCAGTATAATTAAAAAAAGGAGGAGAAGATGAAAGCCCTGTTCACCATTCTTATAACGATAGGTTTCTTATTTTTGGCAGCTGCTATATTAGGCAGGTTCTTTTGTCAACCGCGCATACTCTGGGGAGTACGTGTCATAAGTGCCATTGTGCTTGCCAATACTTCATTTTTACTGGCAATCATAGTCAAACTTTCTGAAAAGAAATAAAGAAGAATAAAGATTCAGTTGGAGAAGGGGCACCTTTAGCCTGATAATAAGGTGTCCCTTTTGTATATATGTATATAAAAGAACGGGTAGTTGTGGCGATGAGTGGCGGAGTAGATTCTTCGGTAGCCGCAGCTTTGCTTAAAGAGCAAGGCTATGAGGTTATCGGGATCACGATGTGTTTCAATTTTCCTGATTCCCTGCGCAATAAACCCGCCTGTTGCAGTATCCAAGCAATAGATGATGCGCGTAAAGTAGCCCAGCAATTGGGGATAAAGCATTATGTTTTAAATATGCAAAAGGCGTTTCAAGAGTGGGTAATCAAGGATTTCCTGAAGCAGTATCTTTCCGGCAATACCCCCAATCCTTGCGTTTTATGCAATCAGTATATTAAATTCGGCGAGTTATTGAAAAAGGCGCTTGCTTTGGATGCTAAGTTCCTGGCTACCGGCCATTACGCCAAGATCGAAAAGAAAGAAAAGTATTTTTTAAAAAAGGCCAAAGACAAAAATAAAGACCAGTCTTATTTCCTATATCGCTTAACCCAGAATCAGCTTAAACATATATTATTTCCGCTGGGTAATTATACTAAAGAAGAAGTAAGGGGTTTGGCCAGGAGATTTAAATTGGCTGTTGCTGATAAGAAAGGCAGCCAGGATATTTGTTTTATTCCTAACGCGGATTTAGCCGGATTTTTGAAATCGCAACTGGGCCATGATATTCGTCCCGGAGTGATACTTAACCATAAAGGAGATATTTTAGGTCAGCATAAGGGAATAGCTTTTTATACCATTGGCCAGCGCCAAGGTTTGGGGGTTGCCGCAGGTTACCCTCTATACATAGCTAAATTAGACTCTGCTAAGAATCAAATTATCGTTGGCCCCCGAAAAGAAGCCTTAAAAAGTGAATTCTTGGTGGAGAATCCGCATTTTATTACCCGGCTCATAAAAAAGAAGATTGTTGTTTGGGTGAAGATAAGGTATAATCATAAACCAGTATCCGCTAAAGTCCAGCCTTGCGTGAATAAACTCAGGGTTATTTTTAGGAAACCACAATTTGCCATAACTCCGGGACAAGCCGCAGTATTTTACCAGCGGGATAAAGTATTAGGTGGCGGAGTTATTGAAAAAATAATTAGGTAAAATGGTAAAAAAAGAAAATACTGAATTAGAAATAAAGATTAATCAGCTTAAGAAGAAACGTGATGCCGTGATCTTAGTACACAATTATCAGCTTCCGGAAGTCCAGGATATTGCCGATTACCGGGGAGATTCTTTGGAATTAAGCCGGGTTGCTGCCAAGACCGACGCCAAGGTAATTGTTTTTTGTGGGGTCTATTTTATGGCTGAGACCGCCTCAATCCTATCTCCGGAAAAATTAGTGATTATGCCGGATATCCATGCCGGCTGCCCTATGGCTAATATGCTTAATGCCCAAGAATTAATAAAATTAAAGCAAAAGCATCCTAACGCGGCGGTAGTAGGTTATGTGAATACTTCAGCAGAAGTAAAAGCTGAATTGGATTATTGTTGCACTTCCACTAATGCCGTAGCCGTAGTCAATGCCTTAAAAGACAAAGAAGAAATTATTTTTGTCCCAGATAAATACTTGGCGGATTATGTCTCTAAAAAAACCGGAAGGAAACTTATAACTTGGAATGGTTTCTGTCCTACCCATATTCGGATTTTGCCTGAAGATGTGAAACGGGAGAAAAAATTTCATCCTTTTGCTAAAATAATGGTTCATCCGGAGTGCCTGTCTTCAGTTGTGGCTATGGCTGACGCGGTGTTATCTACCAGCCAGATGGCTAAGTTTGCTAAGGAGAGCGAGGCAAAGGAATTTATTGTCGGTACCGAATCAGGGTTGATTTACCGACTTAAACAGGATAATCCCGCAAAAGAATTTTATCCGGCTTCTGAGCGGGCAGTCTGTCCGAATATGAAACGCACTACCCAGGAGAAGGTGCTTTGGGCTTTGGAGGAATTAAAAGAAGAGGTTAAGGTTCCTGATCAGATCCGTATCCGAGCCAAAAAAGCAATCGATAGGATGCTAGAGATAATTTAAAGTGGCTATCCCGGTAATTTACGAAGATAATTATATATTAGTTGTAGATAAGCCTTCAGGCCTGTTGACTATACCTACCCCGAAAAACGAAACCCGCACACTTACCAGTATTCTTCAACTTCATCCCTGTCATCGCCTAGACCGGGAGACTTCCGGTTTGATTATTTATGCCAAAGGTAAATCTATTCAAAAGAAGATGATGGAAGAGTTTAGGCAGAGAAAAGTTGAGAAAACTTATCTTGCTTTTATCAGGGGAATTCCCGCCAAAATTACCGGTGAAATTAAAAATAAAATTGAAGGTTTAAGCGCCCAAACCCGCTATAAAATTATTGAAAAAAGAAAAGATTTTGCTATTGTAGAGGTAAGCCCTTTAACCGGCCGGACCAATCAAATCCGGATTCATTTTAAGCAGATCGGTCATCCTGTACTCGGCGAGACAAAATTCGCCTTTCGCCGGGATTTTAAGATTAAAGCTAAACGGCTTTGTTTACATGCTTGGAAATTGGAATTTAAACATCCGGTTACCGGCCAATGGTTAAATTTAACCAGTGATTTACCGCAAGATTTAAAAGCGTTCTTAGATAAAAATAAATGACCCTGTTAAGTTTCTCGCTCTCTTAGTACTTTACGGGTCCTGCCGCAAGGATTGCTCCTCACACCGCATATTGCGGTGCTCGGAGTCAATCCTCGCGTCACCCGTAAATGGACAAGGTAATCGAACCTTGCCATGGTCATTTATATAACTAGCTTACTTTTAGCGGATGACTTGGCTTGTTTCAGAGCAGCACGTGTGCAGCCCGAGCGGGCAGGGTTGCCCAGCTAAAAGATGATTCCGGCAGAGCGAGGGCGAAGGCCGAGCGAAGATTTTCCTCGCTGGGGAAAATCGAGCGTGTGCTCACGAGAAACAAGACAAGGCAGCCGATAAAATAACATTATTATGATTAAATACATTATATTAGGTATAATTCAGGGATTGACGGAGTTCTTGCCGGTGAGCAGCTCCGGGCATCTGGTAGTGATGCAGCGGGTTTTGGGTATGAGCGGAGAGGAGATCGCCTTAACCGTAATCCTGCATTTAGGGACGTTTTTTGCTGTGGCCTTATTTTTCTTTAAGGACATATTGAAGTTATTACGCGATATAAAATCGCTTTCTTTAATATTGTTGGTAACAGCGATAACCGGGGTAATTGGAATATTAGGAAAGGATTTTTTTGAGAGTTTATTCACCTCGCCTAAATTAATAGCCGTATCTTTTCTTATCACCGGAATTATTTTACTTTTTACTCGCTCCTTCATGGAGGCTAAGAAGAATAACGTAGGATTAAAGGATGCGCTCATTTTAGGCGTTACTCAGGCAATCGCGATTATCCCGGGGATCTCCCGCTCCGGCATGACAATCTCTACGCTCTTATTTAGAAGAATAGAAAAAGAAACCTGTTTTAAATTTTCTTTTTTAGTTTCTCTACCGGTAATTCTTGGTGCGGCATTATTAGAGGCAAGAAAAATTGATTTTGCAATGCAGAAGGATTTTTTAAATCTTATTGTAGGTTTTATTTTTAGCCTCGTAACCGGATTAGCTAGCTTAGGGATTTTAAAATTGATGATTAAGCGGGCTAAGTTTTATTATTTTGGGTACTACTGTATTGTCGCAGCAATTACTACCTTTTTATTCATAAAATAATATCCTTCATTCCGACGTTAGATCGGGGCTCGGAATCAACTCACTACAAGTTAGGAGAGAGTTCGTTGAGTATACTTGTTTTAGGAACCGTAGCTTTGGATAATGTCCGTACGCCTTTTGGTTTCAAGAAAAAAATCCTTGGTGGCTCAGCCGCTCATTTTTCCATGGCTGCCCGCTTATTTACCAATGTAAACCTGGTGGCTATAGTCGGAAAAGATTTTCCTAAGAAATATATCGATTTCCTGCAGCAAAAAGGGCTAAATCTTACCTCATTGATCCGCTCTGAAGGTAAAACCTTTGAGTGGACCGGAGAATATAAAGGTGATTTGAATACCGCCCTCACCATTAATACTGAATTAGGCGTGCTCTGT
>JAPLLQ010000025.1 GCA_026387485.1 Candidatus Omnitrophota bacterium
CAGGAAGAAACCGTTGGCTAGGCATACGTCCGACGGTAAGGGGCTTGGCGATGAACCCTGTGGACCATCCCCCTGGCGGCGGCGAAGGAAAATCCGGGCAAGGAAATCCTCATCCGGTATCACCCTGGGGACAGCCTACCAAAGGCTACAGGACACGTAAACCGAAGAGGTATTCTAATAAATTTATTATTAAAAGAAGGAAACCATAATGCCACGTTCACTTAAAAAAGGCCCTTTTGTAGAACCAAGCTTATTGAAGAAGGTAGATAACTTGCGTAAAACAGGGACGCGCCAGGCGATTAAAACCTGGTCGCGTTCTTCCACGGTTATTCCGGATTTTGTCGGGCTCACTTTTGCTGTTCACGACGGTAAAAAGCATGTTCCGGTATTTGTAACCGAAAATATGGTCGGGCATAAACTCGGAGAGTTTGCCCCATCGCGTATATTCAGAAAGCACGGTGGGGTAAAGGCTAAGAAAGCGTTAGAGAAAACTTAAAAATATGATTGCTAAAGCTGAAGTAAAATTTGTTAGGATATCACCGACTAAGGTTAGGCAGGTAATGGATCTAATCCGAGATAAGGATGCTCGCAATGCCGAAGCGATACTTTTAAATTTAAACAAAAGGCCGAAAGAATTTTTGATCAAAATATTAAGGTCAGCGATGGCCAATGCCAAAGTCAAGGGTTTTAATCCCGAACAGCTCTATGTCTCCCGGGCGATCTGTAATGTCGGACCAAGCTGGAAAAGGTTTAAGGCTGCGGCTTTTGGCCGGGCCCAACCAATACTAAAAAGAACTTCGCATATAAAAATAGAATTAGATTTAAAGTCAGGAGAATAATTAAATATGGGTCAAAAGGTTCATCCATTTATTTTAAGAGTAGGTTTTATCCGTACCTGGCATAGCCGTTGGTTTGCCGGACATAAGGATTACCCTAAATTCATAAAACAGGATTACGAAATCCGTAAATATATCAAGAAAAAATTTAAACAAGCGGCAGTCTCTAAAATTATCATTGTTAAATATTATGGTCAAACAAGAGATCTCTATCGATATTGAAGAAATAAAAAATCCTGCCTGGGATGCCCAGCTTGTTGCTGAAAATATCGCCTTTCAACAGGAGAAGAGGGTGGCTTTTCGAAGGGCAGTAAAAAGGGCAATGGAGCAATCAATGAATTCCGGAGTCAAAGGGATCCGGGTTTGCTGCGCTGGACGTCTCAATGGTGCAGAGATGTCCCGCACCGAGACCTACAGGCAAGGCAGTATACCCTTACAGACATTTCGCGCAGATATAGATTATGGTTTTGCCGAAGCCTTGACTACTTATGGCCTTATTGGAGTTAAAGTTTGGATTTATAAAGGCGACATTCTGGAGAAGAAAGTTATCCAAAAAGAGGAAGCTATTGAAGCAAATGTCCAGGCCAAGGAAGAGATAAAGTAAAATGCTATTAATGCCCAAGAGGGTAAAATACCGTAAGCTTCAAAAAGGGCAGCGCCGGGGAATCGCTACTTCCGGAGCGGATCTTGCTTTTGGCGAGTTTGGTTTGAAGTGCTTAGAGAACGGGTGGCTAAAAAATACCCAGATTGAGGCAGCCCGCGTAATCTTAACCCGTCAATTGCATAAGGGAGGAAAGCTTTGGATTAGGGTTTTCCCGGATAAATCAATCACCAAAAAACCCGCGGAAGTACGTATGGGAAAAGGCAAGGGTGATTTAGACCATTGGGTGGCGGTGATTAAAAGGGGTAGGATCCTATTTGAATTAGGCGGCGTACCGCAAGAATACGCCCGCCAGTGTTTCAGGCTAGCGGCTTACAAGCTTCCTTTTAGAGTAAGATTCGTAACCCGGATGCATAAATAAGATGGCTAAAAACGAAAATAGCAAAGAATTGGTGAATTTATCCCAGTCAGAGTTACTGGAGAAGAAAAAAAATTTAAAAGAAGAACTCTTTAAACTTAATCTGCAGCGTTATGCCGGAAGGGTAGAGAAACCGCATATGTTTTCCGTAATTAAAAGAAATCTGGCTCGCATTGAAACCGTCTTAAATACCAAGAAAGAGAAATAAAAAATGGGTAAAAGAAAAGAATTCTTAGGGACAGTGGTCAGCGATAAAATGAATAAAACCGTGGTAGTCAAAATAGTTCAGATGAGCAAGCATGCGAAGTATTCTAAGATAGCCAAGACTTATGATAAATTTAAAGCCCATGATGAAAAGAATGCTGCAAAAGTTGGGGATACCGTAGCAATAGAAGAAACGCGTCCACTTTCCAAAGATAAGCATTTTAGGGTTATTGAAGTGGTAAAGAAAGCAACGGCTGCGGGAATCGAAATAAAAGAGGAAATTCTATGATTCAGTTACGTTCAATTCTAGATGTCGCGGATAATACCGGAGCGAAAAAAGCCGCGATGATCTGTGTATTAGGGAAGAAAAACTGTATGCATGCCCAGATCGGGGATATTCTTAACGTAAACATAAAAGAATCGTCTCCGGATGCGGCAATAAAAAAAGGGGAAAAAGCCAAAGCAGTCATTGTTAGGACAAAAGAGGCTATAAGAAGAAGCGATGGAACGGTATTAAGATTCGACCGTAATGCCATTGTTTTTATCGATGCCCAGTCTAATCCTAGAGGCACGCGCGTATTCGGGCCGGTAGCCCGGGAATTAAGAGAAAGAAATTTTACTAAAATCATATCCTTGGCGCCCGAGGTAATCTAAGATGCAAAAACTAAAAAAAGAAGATATTGTTCAGGTTATAAAAGGGAAAGATAGAGGCAAGAAGGGTAAAATCTTAAGCCTCTTCGCGGAAAATAAAAGGGTTTTAGTTGAAGGGATAAATTTAGCCAAAAAACATAAACGCCAGACCCGCCAAGACCAACAAGGGGGGATTGTTTCAATTGAGATGCCGATAAGCATCGCAAAACTGATGTTGATTTGTAAACATTGCAACCGGCCGGTTCGAGTCGCTCTGGTTATTTCTAAGGATGGGGTAAAAGCGCGGGTCTGTAAAGCCTGCAAAGAGGTTATATAAATGGCACCGAGATTACAGGAAAAATACCGTAAGGAGATTATCCCCGAGATGATGCGGGAATTCAGCCTTAAAAATAAAATGGCAGTGCCACACTTAGAGAAGATAGTCGTAAATATGGGTGTCGGCGAAGCCCTGGCGGATATTAAGATATTAGAAAAATCCATGGATGAATTAGCCGCGATTACCGGGCAAAAACCGATTATGCGCCGGGCTAAAAAGGCAATTGCCAATTTTAAGACCAGGCAAGGTTCTCCGGTTGGCTGTAAAGTAACATTACGCCGGGCAATGAGGTATGAATTTATGGACCGCCTGGTTAACATTGCGCTTCCGCGTATCCGTGATTTTAGGGGGGTACCGATGAATTCTTTTGACCAAAAAGGAAATTATACCTTAGGGCTTAATGAGCAGGGGATTTTTCCTGAGATAGAATACGATAAACTAACCCGCACCCAGGGTATGGATATAACCCTGGTGATTAAAAACGCAAAAACAAAAGAACAGTCCAGGATGTTGCTAAAATTATTCGGGATGCCTTTTAAAACCAATAAGGACTAGAATTTTATGGCAAAAAATTCACAGATAGCACGATGGAAGAGGCCGGCTAAATTTTCGTCGCGTAAATATAACCGCTGCGCAATCTGCGGCAGATCAGGGGGGTATTTACGCCGGTTTCAGTTATGCCGCATTTGTTTTAGGGAATTAGCCTGGCAGGGTCTGATACCCGGTATCAAAAAAGCCAGTTGGTAAAAATTTATAAATAAAACGGGGGATAAATGTCAAGATCAGATTTAATAGCTGATGTATTTACGATAATCCGTAATGCCGCGATGATTAAAAAGGATACCGTGGATCTGCCGGCCTCAAAGATCATAAGAGCAATCCTGGAAATTTTGAAAAAAGAAGGATACATTGAGAATCTAAAGTTCATTGAGGATAAAAAACAGGGTTTGTTCCGGGTTTATTTAAAGTATCTCGCCGGTAAATCCGCGATAAGGAGCATTAAGCGGGTATCCCGGCCGGGATTACGACTCTATGTAAAGAATAAGCAGGTGCCGGTAGTTTTAAGAGGAAGAGGTATTGCTATTGTTTCTACTTCTAAAGGTGTCTTGACCGATAAAGAGGCCCGGGAAGCAGGATTAGGCGGAGAAATTATCGGTTATATCTGGTAAGGAAAATATGTCTAGAATAGGAAAAAAAGCCATAGCAGTTCCCAAGGAAGTGAAGGTTGAGGTTAAGGATGGGAAAGTTTTTGTCGAAGGCCCTAAGGGTAAATTAAGCCGGGCTTTATCCGACCGGATAAAGATTGAAATTAAAGACGCGCAGATTTTAGTTAACCGGGTTGCCGACACAAAAATAGATAGGTCTCTGCATGGGCTATCCCGGGCGTTGATTTTAAATATGGTTAAAGGGGTCAGCGAGGGCTACTTAAAAGAGTTAGAAATAATCGGGGTGGGGTTTAAGGCAGCAGTTCAAATCCCTGAAGGAATAAAAATCGAGACCCCTAAACCAACACAGATAATCATTAGCAGCATTGATAAAGAGTTGATCGGTAAAGTTTCAAGCGAGATCCGTTCTATATATCCGCCAGAACCATATAAAGGCAAGGGTATCCGTTTTCAGGGAGAGTACGTTAAGAAAAAGATCGGTAAGGCTCAGGCAACCGGTGGTGGAAAATAAAATGAATAAAAAAGAAACCGCAAGGCTGAAGAGGCACCGTAGGATCAGGCTAAAGATGGAGGGGACAAAAGAGAAGCCGCGTTTAGTAGTTAAGCGCAGTATTAATAACCTTTCAGCCCAGATTATTGACGATACTTCCAATAAAACTCTTTTTTCCCTTTCTACAGCTAGCAAAGAATTTAAGCTTAAGGCAAAGAACTGTGGCAATATAAAGGCTGCCGGTTTATTCGGCGAATTTTATGCCCAGAAGGCTAAAGAAAAAGGGATTAGTAAAATAATTTTTGACCGGGCAGGTTATTTATACCACGGAAGGATAAAAACATTTGCCGATGCCTTAAGAAAAGGCGGAATGGAGTTTTAATTCATGCGTGAGTTTAATATTGAACAGCAGCCGGAATTAATCGAAAAAATAATTACCATTAACCGCGTAACTAAAGTTACAAAAGGCGGAAAAAAGATGCATTTTAGCGCCCTGGTGGTAGTCGGCGACACTAAGGGGAGGGTGGGTTTTGCCCAGGATAAAGCTAATGAAGTAGCCGATGCTATCCGTAAATCCCTGACTAAAGCCAAGAGGAACCTTTTTAGGGTGACTATGGAAGGTTCAACTATACCTCATGAGATAGTGGGAAAATTCGGGGCGGCTAAAGTTTTACTTAAGCCGGCATCAGAGGGTACCGGCGTAATTGCTGCCGGGCCGGTGCGGGCAATCTGTGAAGCAGCGGGCATAAAAGATATTCTTACCAAGTGCCTTAAATCCAATAATCCAGTAAATGTTATTAAGGCAACCGTAGAAGGCCTAAAAAATTTAAAAGCTTAAAAGATGAAAAAAGAAAAAAAAGCAGCAATACAAAAGGAAGGTTTATTTAATTTAAAAGCACCGAAGGGCGCGCATAAACGCAGGAAATACCTAGGCAGGGGTTCCAGTTCCGGGCATGGAAAAACATCTACCCGTGGAAGCAAGGGCCAGACTTCACGCGCAGGCAGGCATTTCTATCTTGGTTTTGAAGGCGGACAGTCACCTTTAATCCGGAAAATGCCTAAGCGCGGATTTACCAGTAGGTCAAAAAAAGAATATCAGATTATTAATTTGGCTAGTTTAAACAAGATTAAGGAAGTCTCGTTTACCCTCCAGATATTAGAAGAAAAGGGGTTGATCAAAGATAAAAATAAACTGGTAAAAATATTAGGCAAAGGAGCGATTAAGAATCCTATTACTATCCAAGCCCACGCATTTTCTAAAAAAGCTGCCCAGGAGATTAAGAAAGTGGGAGGAACAATAGAAATTATCAATGTTTGACGCACTAGTTAATTCCTTCAAAATACCGGACTTAAAAAAGCGGCTGATTATGACGGGTGCTTTACTGGTAGTCTACCGTATCGGCTGTTATATTCCGACTCCGGGAATTGATGGCGCAGCATTAGCTGAGTTTTTCACCCGCGTGGCTAAAACCCAAGGCGGTACGATCTTTGGCATAATCAATATGTTTTCCGGAGGCGCTATGGAAAAACTGACCATATTCGCCTTAGGGATCATGCCTTATATATCTTCTTCTATTATTATGCAACTCTTAACCGCGGTCATCCCGGCATAAACCAATTTACCCGTTACGGTACTGTCGGCCTGGCAATAATTCAGTCATTTTTTATTGCTTTGTGGCTGGAGAATCCCGTCCGTTTTGAAGGATTAAATATAGTCATGCATCCGGGATGGGGTTTTCGGGTAATTACCGTACTTACACTAACCACAGGGACGATTTTTATTATGTGGTTGGGTGAACAAATACAGGAAAAAGGTATCGGTAATGGCATATCCCTGGTAATTACTGCCGGTATTATCTCCAGAATGCCTGCGGCAATACACCAGTTATTTGTCCTTTTGTCGCCTTTTGCCTTCAGCCGCAGGCAGATTCAACCCTTTACCTTAGTAATTATGGCGGCGTTTTTGGTAATCGTAGTCTTTTCGGTTATTATGATTACCCAGGGTCAAAGAAAAATTCCCGTACAATATGCGCGTAGAATCGTAGGGCGCAAGATTTACGGAGGCCAGTCTACATATATACCGTTAAAGGTGGACACTTCAGGAGTTATTGCGATTATCTTTGCCCAGTCATTAATACTGCTTCCGGCGACATTAGCTTCATTTATTCCTAATCCCGGATTCCAAAGATTTGCCCAGGCTTTAATCAGAGGGCATATCCTTTATACAGTTGTCTATGCTCTTTTAATTATTTTCTTCTGCTATTTTTATACGGCAATAGTATTTAATCCGCTGGATCTTTCGGAAAATATGAAAAAATACGGCGGGTTTATCCCGGGAATAAGGCCGGGTGCGCCTACCGCGGAATTCCTGGATTATGTGATGACCCGGATTACCTTAGCTGGAGCGTCATTTATCGCGATTATCGCCATATTCCCGGATTTTATCATGGCCTGGCTTAAGGTACCGTATCTCGTGGCTTCATTTTTTGGCGGCACAGGTATATTAATCATAGTAGGAGTTATGCTGGATACCTTAAAACAGATTGAATCGCATCTTTTAACCCACCACTATGAAGGTTTTATTAAAGGCGGGCATATAAGGGGAAGAAGGTAATGCGCATCGTATTATTAGGGCCTCCGGGAGCGGGTAAAGGAACTCAGGCTCAGAGATTAGCGGAGAGATTAAACTTAGCCCATATTTCTACCGGTGATATCTTAAGGCAGAATGTTAAAGACCAGACTTCTTTAGGTAAAGAGGCAAAAGATTTTATGGAGCAGGGGCTATTGGTTCCGGACTCGCTGATGGCTAGGATGCTTTTGGATAGATTGGCTCAACCAGATATTAAAAGAGGTTTTATTCTTGATGGTTACCCGCGTAATCTGGCTCAAGCAGAAACTTTAGAGCTCTTACTTAAGGAAAAAGGGATTGGTATAGATGAAGTCATATATTTAGACTCAAGCGACTCTGTAATTATTCAAAGGCTTTCGGGGAGGCTAGCTTGCAGTAATTGCGGAGCAAATTTTCATATTAAGAATATGCCTCCTAAGGCCGCTGGTATCTGCGATAAATGCGCGGGGAAACTTTACCAGAGGACAGATGATAAAGAAGAAACAGTAATGAAACGCCTCCAGGTCTATAAGCAAGAGGCGGTTGATCTAATAAAATATTATCAAGAGAAAAAGAAATTATCCCGTCTGGATGCTGATATTGATCCGGATGTGGTTCTGAACGAAATAATCGCTCTTACTAAAAAGCATGATTCCTTTAAAGTCTGAAGCTGACTTTAAGGCTTTAAAAAAGTCGGGAGAGATCCTTTCTCAGGTAATGTTAAAGCTTAAGGGTGCGGTCGGTATTGGGATATCAACCGCTGAAATTGACCAGATTGCCGAAAAGCTAATTTTAGCTCAAGGAGCAATGCCTGCTTTTAAAGGTTACAAAGGTTTCCCGACAAGCCTATGCACTTCAATTAACGAGGAGATCGTGCATGGCATACCTTCGGAAAGAAAACTTAAAGAGGGTGATATCATAAGTTTGGATCTGGGAGTGAACTACCGGGGCTATTTTACTGATGCCGCTATTACTGTAGCCGTGGGTGTAATACCCCAAAAGGTTAAAAAACTTATTGAAGTCGCTAAAAAAGCTTTAGCTGAAGGAATAAAAGAGGCGCGAGCGGGAAATCATCTTTTAGATATCTCCTACCGGATCCAGAATTACGTTGAAAGAAATGGTTTTTCGGTAGTCAGGCAATTCGTAGGCCATGGCATAGGGCTAAGTTTACATGAAGAACCGGAGATACCTAATTTTGGCCGGCCGCATTTGGGGCCGCTGTTAAAAAAAGGTATGGTTTTAGCTATTGAGCCGATGGTGAATATGGGTAAATGGGAAGCGGATATTCTACCTAATGGCTGGACAGCTGTTACAAAAGACAGGCTTCCTTCGGCGCATTTTGAGCATACAATTGCGATAACCGACCAAGAAGCGCAAATCTTAACCGAATATTATGGCTAAAGAAGAGTTGATTGAGACTGAAGGCAAGATTGTCGAAGCCCTGCCTAATGCGATGTTTAAGGTGGAACTTGAAAATGGTCATATTGTTTTAGCCCATGTATCAGGGAAGATGCGCATGAATTTTATCAGGATTTTACCGGGAGATAAAGTCAAATTAGAGCTTTCTCCCTATGATTTGAGCAGGGGAAGGATTACTTTTAGGGTGAAATAAAATGAAAGTGAAAGCATCCGTAAGACGAATTTGCGATAAGTGCAAG
>JAPLLQ010000119.1 GCA_026387485.1 Candidatus Omnitrophota bacterium
TAGAGAATAAAGAAACTAGTTCTGAAGAGATATCTCTTGCGCTTGCCAAGAGGATAAAAGAGCTGAATCCTAAAGTTAAAGCTTATGTAAGGATTTCTAGTCTAAATCAGGGACAGTCCCCTGCGGGGACAGTCTCTGGTCTAAATGGTATCCCGATTTCTATAAAGGATAATATCTGCACCGAAGGTTACAATACCGAATGTTGCTCTAAGATATTAGAAGGTTTTAACCCGCCGTATGACGCCACAGTAATTAAAAAAATAAAAGAAGCCGGGCACTCACCATTGGAATTAAAAACCAATATGGATGAGTTTGCCTTTGGTTCATCAACTGAAAATTCCTATTTTGGGCCTACGCACAATCCCTGGGATTTAGAACGGGTTCCCGGTGGCTCTTCCGGAGGCTCTGCTGCGGCAGTAGCGGCAGATGAGGCGATCTGGGCTTTGGGAACAGACACCGGAGGTTCAATCCGGCAGCCAGCTTCATTTTGCGGAGTTGTCGGGTTTAAGCCCACCTATGGCCGGGTTTCCCGCTATGGCTTAATTGCTTTTGCTTCCAGCCTTGACCAGATCGGGCCTTTAACCAAAGACGTCAGAGACTCCGCGCTTTTAATGAATATAATTTCCGGCTATGATGCTAATGATTCAACCTCGGTGAATATCCCTACTCCTGATTATGCTCAATCTTTAGTAAATGATGTTAAAGGCCTTAATCTGGGGATCCCTAAAGAATATTTTATTCAAGGGCTTGATCCGGAAGTAAAAGATATAGTCACAGCGGCAATAGAAAAACTGAAAAGTTTAGGGGCTAAGGCAAAAGAAGTTTCTCTGCCTCATACCGAATACGCTGTGCCGGTATATTATATTATCGCTACAGCTGAAGCCAGCTCTAATTTAGCCCGTTTTGATGGCGTGCAGTATGGATTTAGGGCTAAAGCAGATAGCCTTATTGGCATGTATAAAAAAACCCGCGGCCAAGGCTTTGGAGAGGAAGCCAAACGCAGGATAATTTTAGGGACATTTGCTCTTTCCCATGGTTATTACGACGCTTATTATTTACGCGCGCTTAAAGTGCGCACTCTGATCAAAGAAGATTTCGATAAGGTATTTAAAAACCTTGACTGCGTTATTACTCCTACTGCGCCAACTGCGGCATTTAAAATCGGAGAAAAAGTAGAGGACCCTTTGAAGATGTACCTCTCGGATATATATACGATATCGGCTAACTTAGCCGGAATTCCGGCGGTATCTATCCCTTGCGGTTTCACCAAAAAAGGATTGCCGGTAGGTTTACAGATTTTAGCCAAACATTTTGATGAAGAGATGCTTTTTAGAATCGCTTACACCTTTGAGCAGAATACAGAGTGGCATAAGTTAAAGCCGAAATTATGAATTACGAAACAGTGATCGGATTAGAGGTCCATCTGCATTTAAACACCAAAACCAAAGCTTTCTGCGGTTGTTCTACGGAATTTGGCAAACAACCCAATACTCAAGTATGCCCGGTATGCTTAGGCCTCCCGGGGTCATTACCGGTTTTTAACCAAATAGCACTGGATTATGCGATTAAAGTTGCCTTGGCTTTAAATTGTAAAATACAGGAATATACCAAGTTTGACCGGAAAAATTATTTTTATCCTGACCTGCCAAAAAATTATCAGATATCTCAGTATGATTTACCTTTATCCCGCGACGGCTTCCTGGAGATCAAAATTAACGGTAAAGCCAAACGTATCGGTATTACCCGGGTGCACATGGAGGAGGATGCCGGTAAATTGATCCATGAAAGCACAGAGAGCCTGGTAGATTTTAACCGTACCGGAGTGCCGCTGCTAGAGATTGTTAGCGAACCAGAGATTAGTTCTCCTGAAGAGGCTCACGAATACCTGGCGGCACTAAAGAGCCTGATTGAATACCTTGATGTTTCAGATTGTGATATGGAAAAAGGTTCGTTGCGCTGCGACGCAAACATATCATTAAGAAAAAAGGGGGAGAAAGAACTCGGTATCAAGACAGAGTTGAAGAATATGAATTCTTTTAAAGCGGTAAAAGATGCGCTTGCTCACGAGGAAAAACGGCAAGCTGAATTGTTAGATGCCGGTAAAACGCTTGCTCAGGAGACCAGATGTTGGGATACAAAAGAGTTAAAGACAATTTCCATGCGCACAAAAGAAGGGTCCCAGGATTACCGTTATTTCCCTGAGCCTGACTTGCCTGAGTTTATAATCAATGAAGAATGGATCGCTAGGCTTAAAGAGGGGATACCGGAATTGCCTCAGGAAAAGATGCGGCGTTTTATTAAGGAGTTTGGATTATCTGAATATGATGCTAAAATTTTAACTGCTTCTAAAAGAGACTCTTTCTTCGCCGAAGAATGCATGCAGGCCTATCTTGGCCAAGATAAAAAATTAGTAGTGAATTGGTTTATCGGGCCAATGCTTTCTGAGGCGAATGAGCGCAATTGCGCTTTGTCCGATTTGGGCCTATCCGTAGTCGGATTAATTGAATTAATTGGCTATGTAGATAGAAATGAGATATCGCATTTGTCAGCTAAAATTGTTTTGACGGAAATGATTGCTAGCGGGAAGCCGGCGGAGACGATTATAGGAGAGAAAAATTTAATCCAGGTTTCTGACTCCGTATCTTTAAATGATATAATCGAAGAGGCAGTTAAAGAGAACTCTAAGTCAGTAGCGGATTATCAAGCCGGCAAAGAGAATGCGCTAATGTTTTTGGTTGGGCAAGTAATGAGGAAAAGTAAAGGGAAGGCTAACCCAAAAGCAGTTCAGGATTTATTAAAGGAGAAATTTAAATAATGCGTAAAAAAATAATTATTACTTTGATTATAGGACTGGGAATTTTTGCTTTTGTTTCTTTAGCGATCTCAGGTATAGAGAGGAAGAAAAAAGATGACCTCTACCGCCAGGTCGAGCTTTTTTCCGATACTTTAGCAATAATCCAAAATGATTATGTTGATGAAACTAAGCCTAAGGATTTAATTTACGGCGCCTTAAAGGGGATGCTCGCTTCTTTAGACGCGCATAGCCAGTTTATGGACCCGGAAACTTATAATGAGCTTAAAGTAGAGACTGTAGGAGAATTCGGCGGGCAGGGGGAATTAGAGATTACGATTAAAGACAGCCTTTTGACTATTATTACGCCGATAGAAGGTACTCCGGCCTGGAAAGCAGGGGTTAAGCCTGAGGACCGGATTGTTAAAATTAATAGCGATTTGACACGGGATATGACGCTTACTGATGCGGTTAAGAAGATGCGCGGTAAGCCGGGCGAAAGCGTAAATCTTACTATCCTGCGGGAGTCGGAGAAAAAGCTTTTAGAATTTAAAATTACCCGCGATATAATTAAAATTAAAGATATAAAAGAAGCTAAGATCCTAGAGGATAATATAGGTTACATCCGTTTGGTAGAATTCAGGGAAAATACGCCTAAAGATTTTAACGCGGCCTTGGAGAAACTTTCTAAGCTTGGCATGAATGCTTTAATATTGGATTTGCGTAATAATCCCGGAGGGCTTCTGGAGAGCGCGGTAAAAGTAAGCGAAAAATTTATCCCTAAAGACAAGATAATTGTTTATACAAAAGGAAGAGAAAAGAAGCAGAATTACGAATTTATTTCGCACTGCGCACATCCCTTGTTTAATCTACCGATAGTAGTTTTGATTAATGAAGGCTCAGCTTCGGGAAGCGAAATTGTTGCTGCCTGTTTGCAGGATTATAAACGGGCGATAATATTAGGGGTTAAGTCTTTCGGCAAAGGTTCAGTGCAGACAGTAATACCCTTAAGCGACGGGTCAGCCTTAAGATTGACGACGAGTAAATACTTTACGCCTTTGGGTAAAGTTATCCATAATAAAGGAGTTATGCCGGATATTGTTGTGGAGGAAGCTAAGGATAGTATTATACGACATGAGGAGGTAAAAGCGGATAGGCTTAAGGATGTATTTGAGGAGATAGAGAATATAGATAAAACAGCCAATGGCTTAAAGGCGCCGGATTATAAATCAGATACCCAGCTTATACGGGCAGTTGATGTTTTAAAAGCAGCTAAATTTTATAAAGGTATGGAAGTTAATGAAAAAAAATAACCGTAGATATAAGGTAGTTATCGGTATTGCATTATTGGTTGTTATTTGCGGTGCAGTTTTAATCCTTTCCCGCAAGCCTAAAGCGCCTATGGTTAAGCCGGCAGTGAAACCAAAAGTAAAAATCGCTATTGTTATTGATGATTGGGGCTATAACTTAAATAATTTGGGTTACCTTAAAGAGATAAGGTACCCTTTGACATTAGCAGTATTACCCAATCTTCACTACTCAAGAAAAATAAGCCAAGAAGGGTCTCTATTGGGGTTTGAGATAATCCTGCATTTACCAATGGAGCCGCTAGAGAATTTAAGGCTGGAAAAAAATACTATTACTGCTTCTATGGAGAAAGCCAAGATATCTATGATCATCAAGCAGGATTTAGAGAATATGGTTAATGTGCGAGGTGTTTCTAACCACATGGGTTCTAAGGTGACCAGAGATGAACGGGTTATGAGTATTGTATTCAAGGAGCTTAAAAAGAAGAATCTTTATTTTCTGGATAGCTTTGTAACCCCTGCTTCTGTATGTGCGGGTTTAGCTAAGGACTCGCATTTACCTTTTGCCGAAAGAGACATATTTTTAGATAATAAGGAAGAGCGCTCTTATATTATCCGTCAGTTAAATAAATTAAAGGTTAAGGCTAAAATTAATGGTTATGCTATAGGCATTGGCCATGACCGAAAAAATACTTTATCGGTATTAAAAGAGGCTATGTCCCAGATGGAAAAAGAAGGCTATAAATTTGTCTTTGTTTCGGAGCTGGCAAAGTGACCCTTCGGCGCGCTACGCTTGCTCAGGGTTATCCCGAGCGATGGTTCGACTCGCAATGCTCGCTCACCATCGTGCTGAGTGAAATCGAAGCACGACTGGAAGGAGTCGAGGGATGAATGTTTTAGGGATTGAGACTAGCTGCGATGAAACTTCGGCCGCCGTAGTTAAAGACGGGAAAAAAATTTTAAGTTTTGATGTAGTTAGCAGCCTGCATTTTCATAGCAAATATGGCGGGGTAATCCCCGAGATCGCTTCACGGATGCAGCTGGAAACTATAACTAGAATTAGTGAAAGCGTGATTAAGGACGCAGGGATCAAATTAAAGGATATAGATTTAGTCAGTGTAACCAGCGGGCCGGGGCTGCTGGGGTCTTTATTGGTCGGGCTTTCTTTCGCTAAATCTGTAGCCTTAAGTTTAAAGATTCCTTTGTTGGGGATAAACCATGTGCATAGCCACTTTTACGCTAATTTCTTAAATGGTAAAAATATTAAATTACCCTTTGTAGCTTTAGTAGTTTCCGGAGGCCACACTAGTTTATTTTATGTGCGTGATTTTAACGGAATAGAATTATTAGGCGAAACTCAGGATGATGCCTGCGGTGAAGCGTTTGATAAAGTAGCTAAGATTTTAGGTTTAGGTTACCCCGGGGGAGCGCTTATTGAGGAATTAGCTAGGAGAGGAAACCCGGGGAAAATAAAATTTAACTGTTCAGGTACAAGAGGAGAATTAGATTTTAGTTTTAGCGGTATCAAGACCGCAGTGCTATATTATGTAAAGGAAAGGCACTTGGATATTAGGGATAAGCAGGATATCTGTGCTTCTTTTCAAAGTGCGGTAATTGATGCTTTGGTAAAGAAAGCTTTATTAGCCTGTAAGTTAAAAAGAAGCAAGAGTCTGGTTATCGGCGGAGGGGTTGTAGCAAATGATTTTTTAAGAGGAAAATTCTCTCAGGCAGCAGGAGAGCATAATTTAGATTGTTATTTTCCCCCTAAAGCTTTATGTATGGATAACGCGGCAATGGTCGCTGGTTTAGGATATCAGCTCTATAAAAAAGGCGAGAGGTCTGATTTATATTTAAACGTAGATTTAAATTAAAGGAGGGAAGATATGCTTACAGATGCTCAGATTATTCTTCGCCTGCTTTTAACTGTAACTTTAAGCGGGCTTATCGGCCTGGAAAGGCAGCTGCACAAGAGGACGGCGGGGTTACGTACGCATATTTTAGTTGCTTTAGGTTCCTGTCTTATAATGTTGACATCTCTCTATGTTTTTGATATATATAAAGAGATAGCTAAGTTAGATCCGGCGCGTATTGCTGCCGGAGTAATCACAGGGATAGGATTTTTAGGGGCCGGGACAATTATCCGTGACAGAGAAGGGGTTAGGGGCTTAACTACTGCGGCAAGTTTATGGGTGGTAGCAGGAATTGGTTTGGCTGTAGGCTGCGGCTTCAATAAAGCAGCTATTTATGCCACAGTTTTGGCTGTAATTGTTCTTTTCTTCTTAAGATTTGCGGAAGGTTTGATATTTTTCGAAAATAAAGAGAGGCAGCCTAAAAAATAAGGAGGTTAACCATGGCATTTAAGAAAAAGGTGGAAGAGAAAATCCTGGATATTGATGCCTCTATGCAGGGGACATTGACTTTTAAGGATCCGGTTAACCTACGGATTAACGGTAAATTCGACGGCAACCTTGAAACAAGGGGGAATTTAACCATCGGTTCAACAGCAGTAGTTTCTGGAGATTTAATCGGAGATAATATTGTTATTGGCGGAAGAATTAAAGGTAAAGTTATCGCTAAGGAGAGATTGACTCTTCTGCCTACGGCGGTAATAGATGGTGATATTTATCCGGCCAGGCTTAATATTGCCGAGGGCGCGGTGCTGGAAGGCAGATGTTCGATGCTTCATGATTTCTTAAATGCCGGCGAGTTGGCAGAATACCTGGAAGTAGATTTAAATTCGATTATGGAATGGGCGAATGCCGGAAAGGTGCCGGGGCATAAAGAAGGAAGCGACTGGAAATTTGAAAGAAAGGCAATTGATTCTTGGGTCGCTTCCGGAAAGATTGGGAAGTAGGGAATAGGTAAAAAGATGGCTGAAGAAAAACTTTTGACGGTCAGGGAAGTCTCGCTGCTACTTAGCATATCCGAGAAAGAAGTTATGGATCTTGCTGAGAGCTCAGCTATCCCGGCGTATAAAGTAGGCGGCGTATTTTTAAGATTTAAAAAAGAGCAGGTGATTGCTTACCTGAAGAAGTCAGCGCATGCTCAGACCGTAAAAAAAGCTCATCCGGAACAGGAGTATTCTGGTAGAGAGAAGATAAGTGACTTTTTTTATTTTAATGATTTTTATATCTTAGCCGGCCTATTAATAATCCTGTTGTTAGTTATAATCCTGCAAGGGTAATTTTAAATAATGTTTCCGAAATCCGGTTTCTGCGATTTGGGTTTTGCCAAAGTGGATATAGATAGACAAAAGCGCCGGGGTTTTGCCGAAGTAGTCTACTGTCCGGGTAAGACAAAGAAAGATATTAAGAGTATCTCCCGCCAGTTATTAAAAAACAAACAGGACCTCCTGCTTACGCGTTTAGATAAAAAAACTTTCCTTTATCTTAAAAAGTCTATTCCTAGGTTAAAATATAATGTTTTAGCCAAGATAGGCTATAAGGCTACGAAGAAAAAGAATTTAAAGGGTGGATTGGTTTTAGTGATATCCGCTGGTACTTCGGATATACCCGTAGCCGAAGAGGCAGTGGTTACTCTGGAGGTTATGGGGAATAAAGTAAGTAAGCTTTATGATGTTGGAGTAGCCGGAGTGCACCGGGTAATGAAGTACGTAGATAGCTTGAAAAAGGCTACAGTGATTATTGTGGTGGCGGGGATGGAGGGTGCATTAGCCAGCTTAGTCAGTGGATTAGTCAAGGTTCCGGTTGTCGCTGTTCCGACGAGTTGCGGTTATGGGGCAAGTTTTAAGGGATTGGCCGCGCTTTTAACCATGCTTAACAGTTGCTCACCGGGAGTAGCTGTAGTAAATATTGATAATGGTTTTGGCGCCGGTTATTTCGCGCACCTGATTAATCAATGATTTCCTTAAAAAAAGCGGTAGAGTTTCATGGCCATCTTGGGCCATATCTGGTCCTGGGGGTTTTAGCCGGGGATCTAGCCTTAAAGAAATTAAAATGCAATAAGTATTTTGGGTTAGAGGTAAAAGTTTATGGGGCTAGCAAAAAACCAAAATCCTGCCTTATTGACGGGCTGCAACTTTCAACCGGAGCAACTTTTGGCAAGGGGAATATCTATAAATTTGACGGTAGGATAATTAAGATTTTATTCTGTAACCCAAGGAATCATAAAAAAATTACAGTGTTTTTAAAGAAAGATATAATAAAAAAAATAGATGCATTAAAGAGCCACGTAGAATCAGAGGTATTTGCCCGAGAATTATTTAAGACAGATTATAAAAAATCGTTTATAATCGAATAAGGAGTAAGAACTATGTCGCTTTCAGGTTTGGATATCTATAGACTTCTTCCTAAAACCAATTGCCGGGAATGCGGGTTTGCTACCTGTTTGGCTTTTGCTATGCAGATAGCAAAAAAGGCGGTGGCTGTTGATAAATGTCCTTATATAACGCCTGAAGCTAAAATTACACTTGAAGCTCAGGCTCAACCGCCGGTAAAATTAATTACTATCGGTTGTGGTGATAGTAAACTGGAAATCGGTAATGAGAGCGTAATGTTTCGTCACGAAGATAAATTCCACCGGCCTTGCGGGATAGGTTTTGTTATTGAGGATATCTTGAGCGATAGCGAGATAAAAAATAAGTTAGAAAAGATCAATAGATTAAAATTTGAGCGCGTAGGACAAAAGCTAGAGGTCAATCTCATTGCCATTAAGCAGTCCAGAGATGGAAAAAGATTTAGCGAAGCAGTAAAGTTAGTTGCGGATGATACTTCTCTTGGTTTAGTTTTGATGAGTAACGACCCAGATGCCCTAAGGCAGGCTTTGGAAATTCTCAAAGATCGCAAACCACTCATATACCATGCTACTAAGGATAATTTTACCAAGTTTGCTCAGTTGGCTAAGGAATATAAAGCGCCTTTAGTGGTTTTCGCGGATGACTTAGATTCTCTGGCTGCTTTAACCGTCCAGTTGAATAACCAGGGAGCAGGAGATTTAGTTATTGAGACGGCGAAGAAATCTCTTTCCGATAAAATTTGGGATTTAACCCAGATGCGCAGGCTGGCTTTAAAGAAAAATAACCGTAGCCTGGGGTATCCTTCTCTGGTGATAATTGAAGAATCTGATCCTTATCAGGAGGCGCAGACAGCCGCGACCTTCATATCTAAATACGCGGGAATTATTTTAATGAAGGGTATTGAAACCTGGGAAGTCTTATCTCTTTTGACATTAAGGCAAAATATTTATACTGATCCCCAGAAGCCATTGCAGATTGAACCAAAGTTATATCCGATTGGCCAAGTCACCGATAAATCACCGGTACTGATTACTACTAATTTCTCGCTTACTTATTATACGGTTTTAGGAGAAGTAGAAGCCAGCAAGATACCTTCTTATATTGCAAGTGTCGACACCGAAGGTATGTCAGTTTTAACTGCCTGGGCTGCTGAGAAATTTAGCCCGAAAAAGATCGCTGATTCAATTAATAAATTTGGGGTAAAAGAGATAGTTTCCCATAAGCGATTGGTTATCCCCGGGTATGTTGCGGTGATGAGTGGAGAATTACAGGATGAATCCGGGTTTGAGATTATTGTCGGCCCGAAAGAAGCCGCCGGTATACCATCGTTCTTGAAAAACTTATAGATTAATCTTTACGGGTCCCGATGCAGGATTATAATGCCTCGGGGTCCTGCCGCTGAAGTTTCCCCATTCCTGCGGGCAAGTTTGTCCTCGGAACGGGGATGCCCCTCTTCAGCGTCACCCCTCGGTAGGTAGTATAATCTTACCAGGGTATTTATAGATAAGTCACTTTAGCGGATGGCGAGGCTTGACTTTGTTCCGCCGTAGGGAGAGAGAAACAAGACAAGGCAGCCGATAAAATTTAATAAATATGGAAAAATATAAAGTTAGATTTTATCCGGATAATAAAAGTGTGGAAGTAGCTAAGGATACTACTATTCTTTCGGCAGCTATCTCCTGCGGCGTATCTATAAGTTCGGTTTGCGGTGGTGACGGAGTTTGCGGCAGGTGTAAAGTGATCGTTAAATCCGGTAAGGTAACTACCCAGCCTAGCGGAGTTATAACTCCCGAGGAAAGAAGGCAGAATGTCTATCTAGCTTGCCTAGCTAATATTCATAGTGATTTAGAAGTAGAGATTCTTCCTGAGTCAAAGTTAGAGTTGAATCAGGAGCTAAAGAACATTTATGTTCAGTCTGAGGAGATAGAACTAAAAGCACTCGCTCCAAGTAGGAAACTTTTTAAACATTCACCTTTGGCGAACAAGCTTTATTTGAAACTTTCTGCTCCGACATTAAATGATAGTATCAGCGATTTGGAGAGGCTGTATCGTAAAATACGCGAGGTTCAGGATCTGCCGGTTATGCAAACTGGATTAGCCAATATCCGGCAATTAGGCGAATTACTGCGCGATTCGGAGTGGAAAGTCACCGTAACCTTAGGCAAAAGAAACGATACCGTTGAGATTGTTTTAGTTGAGCCGCGAGATACATCCGGTAAAAATTTTGGCGTCTGTTTTGATATAGGTACAACAACTATTTCCGGCCAGTTAGTTGATTTAAATACCAAAAAAGTATTAGGCACTAAAGCCACTTATAATAAACAGGCAAGTTTCGGTTCAGATGTAATTAGCCGGATTATCTACGCCCGTAATGATGAAGGGTTAGAAAAACTGCATAGTGCAGTCACTGAAACCATTAACCATATAATTAAGGAATTAGCCCAAGAGCATAATGTAGATTTAAATAATGTTACTTGTATTGTCTCGACCGGCAATACTACCATGATCCATCTATTACTGCGGATTGACCCGACTTATATCAGGCGCGATCCTTATGTGCCTACGGCTAATTTTCTTCCTGTAATACGCGCATCTGAGGCAGGGATAAATATTAATCCCCGGGGGCTTTTATCATGTGTGCCGGGAGTAGCTAGTTATGTCGGAGGAGATACTACTTCCGGAGTTCTATCTAGTGCTCTCTATAAGGAGAAAGATTTAAGTATCCTGATTGATATAGGTACCAATGGTGAGATTGCCCTGGGGAATCAAGATTTTCTGGTTTCCTGTGCTGCTTCTGCGGGACCGGCATTTGAGGGCAGTGGTGTTACCTGCGGCATGCGCGCCTCGAGTGGAGCAATCCAGAAAGTTAAAATCAGCCCCAAAGATTTAAAAGTAACCTATACTACTATTGGTTTAACCAAGCCGCGGGGCATATGCGGCTCTGGCTATATTGACCTCTTAGCTGAATTATTGGCAAGCGGTGTAATTGATAAAAGCGGAAAGATTAAACTTGAAAATAATAACCGGGTACGCACTACTGATTCTGGACGGGAATTTATCGTTGCCTTTAAAGAAGAGACAGATGGGCCTTTGGATATAGTGATTAGCGAGGCGGATATTGAAAACTTAAAACGGGCAAAGGCTGCGATATATTCGGCTACTTCAATTTTAGTTAAACATATGAATTTCAATTTTTCCGATGTCAAAAAAATATTTATTGCCGGAGGATTTGGGACTTATCTGGATATGGAAAGTGCAATAAGAATAGGATTGCTTCCGGATTTAGAGAGGAAGAGATTCTTTTTTATCGGTAACAGCGCTTTAGCCGGAGCAAGAGAAATACTGCTTTCCGTTGATGCCCAGAAAACCGCCGAGGAGATTGCCCGCAAGATTACTTATTTTGAATTATCAGTTGATTCCGGGTATATGGATGAATATATGGCGGCTCTCTTTTTTCCGCATACGGATTTAAATAAATTTCCTTCATTGAAAGGTTAATAATGGGTTTGGTGATTGCAATGGCAGGTAAGGGAGGGACAGGCAAGACTACCATTGCCGGTTTGATTGTGCGCTTGATTAAAGAAAAAAAACTTGGTTCAATTTTAGCTGTGGATGCTGACCCGAATAGTAATCTGGCCGAGGTTTTAGGCTTAGAGGTTAAAGAGAGTATCGGTAAGATCCTCGATGATATCTCCTTGAATCCGGAAAGCGTGCCTAAAGGAATGCCTAAAGCTACTTTTATTGAATATAGGGTTCAGACAGCCATAGTTGAAGGAGAAGGTTTTGATCTTTTGACCATGGGCAGGCCCGAAGGCCCGGGATGCTACTGTTATGTGAATAATTCCTTGCGTAATGTAATGTCTAAGTTGATTAATGATTATGATTTTGTGGTTATTGATAATGAGGCAGGTCTGGAGCATCTTTCCCGCCGGACTACGCGCTCAGCAGATAGCTTAGTGGTAGTTTCAGACGCTACGGTTTCTGGCCTTAGGTCGGCAAAAAGAATAAGCGGGTTAGTCAAAGAATTAGGGATCAAGACAAAAAAAGAATTTTTAATTATAAACCGTTGTGATAAAGTAATTGAGCAGGAGAAGATAAAGGAAATATCCTTTGATTATCTCTGTTCTTTGCCTAATGATTCAGGGATTGAAAGGCTAAGTTTAAACGGGAATTCATTATTGGGCTTAGAAGAGGATAATCAAATTTTGAGCATCTTGCGTAAAACAGGAGAAAAAATATGGCTTTGCAATTA
>JAPLLQ010000028.1:0-2500 GCA_026387485.1 Candidatus Omnitrophota bacterium
TGTGACATCGGTTGGTTTCTCTACAATACAGATAACATCTTTCTGGCGACGGCTATCCTGACAGATCTTACAAAGTTCTTCTTCGCTAAAGTTATGACAGATGCTGCAGAAACGCACGCTCTCTTTTACTTTATTAATAGCTTCGGCCAAAGTTATAGTTTCGTTTTTTGACGCGCCAAGAATATAAGTGATAATCCGCTCGGCACTACGCCTGCCAATACCGGGAAGCTTAATCAAACTTTCAATCAATTTTTCTATGGAATCCGTATAATTTGCCATTAATCTTCCTTGACTACCCTGCCGCCGAAAGCATCCAAGACAGACCTTATGAAATGGCTTCCTGCTTCATCCTCTTTAGATTTACTCTCAGTGGAAAGAATAAAACTTATCCTTAAATTGGCGCTTAACGCTTCTGCTAAGGATTTTTCGATTATCTCCCGATTCTCCCTTCTCTCCAATGCTTCTTTATGTAAAGAGTGGCTCTTAGGAAAAGAGATGGTCAGTAAATTCCCTTGTAGCTTAAAGGGCTCACCCTCATTTAAATAAGTAGCAACTGACATTTTAATCCCGCTTAGGCTACTAATAATACTCTGCCAGGCCGCCTTAACATTATCCAGAGAAATATTTATAACTTGGCTCGGCGGTTCTGGGCCTATCTTTACTTCTTTCTCTTGAACCGGGGATTTTTCTTTTAAAGTTGTGGTTTTTATTTCATCACCGTAGGGATTTTTTTTATCCTGAGCCAATCTAATTAAATTTACCTCTAAAGGTATGCGCAGAGAATCTAATCTCTTAGCCATCTCTAGAGTATTAGCCAGTATGTTAAAGGCGGTAAATATCTCTTCTAAGCTTAAACTCCGGCTCTGCTTTAATATCTCCTCGCAGATATCCTGCGGTAAATCAATTAATTTGGCGTCTCCTTTCGTAACTTTAGCAATCATAAGGTTACGAAAATGCTCAATAAGGTTGTTTAGGAATACATTCATATCCTTGCCGTCATCAATAAGCCTGTTGAGCAATTCTAATGTTCCCTTGGGGTCTTTCTGGATTATCTTATCAGTTATTGCAAAAAGCGCTTCCTGCTCAACTAATCCCAAAACAGAGATAACATCTTTTAAGGAGATTTTTTCCTTAGAGAAAGAGACTAGCTGGTCTAAAATTGATTCTGCGTCCCTGAGCGCTCCGTCGCTGCTCTTGGCAATGGCAAAAAGTACTTCTTTATCTACATTGATATGTTCAGATTTCACGATTTTCTCAAGCTGGGCAATAATCTCCATCACCGAAATCCTACGAAAATCCATCCGCTGGCAGCGGGAAAGCACAGTTGAAGGAATTTTATCCGGGTGGGTGGTAGCAAAGACAAACTTTACAAACTCCGGTGGCTCCTCTAATGTCTTAAGAAGAGCGTTAAAGGCAGGGGTAGAAAGCATATGCACTTCGTCGATTATATAAATCTTGAATTTACCCATGGTAGGCGCAAACTTAACATTTTCGCGCAGGGAACGCACATCTTCTACTCCAGTATTAGAGGCACCATCTATTTCCATTACATCCAGGGAACGGCCTTCGGATATTTCTAAACAACAATTGCATTTACCACAGGGATTAACCGTAGGACCTTCTTTGCAATTTAAGGCCTTGGCGAGTATGCGGGCGGTAGAAGTCTTACCAACGCCGCGCGGTCCGGCAAATAGATAAGCATGGGCCAACCGGTTTTTTTGCAATGCGCTTTTTAGGGTAGTGACGATGTGGCTTTGACCGATAATTTCGTCAAAATTCTTCGGCCGCCACTTCAGGGCAAATACTGTATAGGACATATTTATATATTAATTGGCGGAGAGGCTGGGATTCGGACCCAGGGTCCCAGTTACCCAGGACAATTGCTTAGCAGGCAACTGCTATCGACCACTCAGCCACCTCTCCAAAATTTCTAGCTCTTACTATTCAGAAATTTTGGATCTCGAGTCTGCCATAGGCAGACAAGAGATCTTAATTATTTCTTTCGCTTTTTCTTGAAAAAATCTTTAAGTAATAAACTACATTCCTTATCCAGAATACCTTGCTTAACCTTAATGCGGTGGTTTAGTTTCTTATTATTAACGATATTTATTACCGAACCGCAGGCGCCGGCCTTAGGGTCTTTGGCGCCGAAAGATACACTTTTTATGCGGGCTAAAACCATAGCGCCCGCGCACATACTACATGGTTCAATTGTAACATAAAGCTCTGCCTCATTCAACCACTTAGTCCCGAGGTAATTCGTAGCGGAGGTCAGGGAGAGCATCTCTGCATGGGCAGTAGGGTCTTTTAGGCGCTCTATCTGGTTGTGGCCGCGGGCAATAACCCTGCCTTGATAAACGATTACTGCACCGACAGGAACCTCATCCTCTTCAAAGGCCTTTTGTGCCTCTTTTAAGGCCTCCTGCATATAAAAAATATCTTTATTTAGCACGATTAAAAGTGCGCCTGGCAGGGGTCGAACCTGCAACAACCAGCTCCG
>JAPLLQ010000028.1:2527-3976 GCA_026387485.1 Candidatus Omnitrophota bacterium
CTCCGTAGGCTGATGCTCTATCCAATTGTGCTACAGGCGCAAAGTTTTAAGGTTTTATTAAATCCTGCCCCTTAACACCTAATGTTTCTAAAGCTGCTTGGGGGTCTTTGGCGTAGTTACGGCAAAATGTTGTTACTTCCTTTATCCCTTTTATGTTATTCCGTAATAGTATACTAATTAAACTGGTGTGTACTTTTAACTCTTCCATAATTTCATGGGTAGACTTACCGCTGATCTGGGAAAGCCTATTCCTGTATTCACTGCTTACTGATGATTCATGAAAGCTGAAAGTAGATAAGTCATAAGACCATAGAAAAGACATTAATACAGTTTTACCTGACATACCGGTAGTCTCTACTAACTCTCCTACTGCCCGCTTAATCTTTCCGTTTATATTATAACGGCGCATAATTACAAATACATCTACTAAATTGACCATTACCGAAGGGACATTCATCGGCTCATTTTCAAGGCACATAATTGTTTCCTAAGCAGTAGAGGCATGCAAAGTACCCATGCAATATTTGCCAATATTCATTGCAGTCATTAGATCCTGAGCTTCTTTCCCACGGACCTCTCCTACGATTATTCTATCCGGCCTCATGCGTAAAGAATTTTTCACTAAATCCCCCAAAGTAGTATCCTCATCGCTCTCTAAGCGGGAACAATTCTCCTCAAAATTAGTATAGAGAATTTTTGTATTGCACTTGTATATTTTTTAATAAATATGCCATGCTATTTGAATATGTAAGTGCTTAAACTTAAGATTCCTATTGCTCCTCCTATCAAAACACGTAATATCAGAAACAAATTAAACTTAATCTGACGAGCTAACAATACTATCAGCAGTGGAGCAACGGCTACTACATAACGACTACTGAATTGAGAAGATATCTTAATATGGGTTAAGACAATTCCAACTACAGCAAAAACAAAATATAAATATACTATATCATTGCGATTCTCCCATGTTTTCCTTAGAAAACCAAATATTGTTACGATTGCTAAAGTTAAATATGTTCCGCGTACTAAGAAAAGTAGTATTTCTAACACCACACCAGAGAACAAGTGGGATGTAACACCTTTCATAGGAAAAATAAAACCATCGAATGGGTGGACAAGAAAATTAACAAATGCGCACAATATTCCAATAACCATTAATACAACTAAACGAATTTCCAACCATTTTGGACAAAGGATTAATATGAATATGCCCGTAAAAGATAATGCGGCTAGAAAATGAGAAGATGAAAAACCGGAATTAAGCTGCATACTACTTGGGTTTGTTAAGCCTCCCCAAATAAAAACTACATACAAGAAAGGTATTATGCCCACTGACATAGTTAATGCGATTTTAAGCCATAATCTATGATCTTTGAAAACAAATAATACTAATGCTACCAGCGCAGGAAGATAAACCTGTCTTGTAAGTAAAGCTGCTGCCCAAGA
>JAPLLQ010000028.1:4017-10711 GCA_026387485.1 Candidatus Omnitrophota bacterium
CAACCTTTGTAACCATAAGTTGTTATACCATAAAGCGTAAGAGTAATTGCAACTATGCAAAACCCCATAGCAAGTATATCAGATAATGCCAAAGCAGAAATAACATACATAGGTGGGATGGCCATAATTAAAATAGCGTATTTAAAAGGACTGGAATATTTAAGTATTCTGAGAATATACACAATGGAACCTACCGTTATAAATAGAAAAAACATACTAACTCCCCGCGCCAGTGGAGGCTGTGCTGACGTTAAAGGAGAAAATAACGAATGAATTACGGCAAAAAATGGCCCTGCAGGAACTGGCAAGTTCAAAAGAAAATATCTTGAAAAACCATACTTCCACAATAACGTTACCGAAGCCAAATAATATGATTCATCCCATATTAGTTTCGGAGGAGACAGCATTACCAAACTAAATAGCGATAAAAATTCTAAAAATATCACTCCAAATAAAATTTTTATGATTGAGGTATTTTTCATGAATGCCTTCTACCGAAATTTAAAAAAACTTATAGTTTCTGTACCTGATATAACTTTTATCTTACCAACTCATCGATGGTAATATATAATGCTTCCGATATTTTTCTTACTGTAGTAATGGTAGATTCTTTTGCTACACCTGACTCTATTTTTACAAGCGTAACAGTCGAAATATCAGCTATTCGAGCTAATTTTCTTGAGATAAATGCTTTTTTAAACGTAGTTTCTTTATATTTTTAGCCAGCATTTTTCTTGTTAGCAATATATATAAATATATTACCTTATAAACTTTGATATAAAATCATTCTGTAAAATATTCTACAATATATTCTAAAAAAAATAAAGTAAATTTTATTGGAAGAGTTTTTCTTAATGTTCATTTAAATCAACTGATTGTGCAAGTGACTGTTTAACAAAAAAAGTTTGCGTAAATAAAAATAGTGCAATTGCTACTAAATATAATCTTTTCATTTTTTTTCACCACAAAATATAACTTTTTCTTTCTTAACTACCTTGTGATACCTTGATTTGCCTTGCATAATCTTGAATTACTCTTTAGCGGAAACAACAAATTGAGCACAAAAAACAGCGGAGAGGCAGGGATTCGAACCCTGGGAACCTTGCGGCTCACATGTTCTCCAGACATGCGCTTTCGACCACTCAGCCACCTCTCCAAATCTTTAATGAGCTTAATTATAGCAAAATTTAGCCTAAAAGGGCAAATAATTAGTAGAAAAGATTTGCTCTTGACTTCTTTAATTTTAGCGTGTAAATTAAAAAGTGCTATGCTCCTTCCATTTCAATTCAAACCGAAAGTTGTAAGGCCCCACGAAAAAAGAATCGTCCTAGAGAATTTTATCTCCCTATCTACCCTTCAAGGCTTAAGCTATATCCTGCCGATCATTGTCCTTCCTTATCTTATAAGAGTAATCGGCGCGGATAAATTCGGGTTAATTGCATTTGCTCAAGCTTTCGTCCAATATTTTATGATTATTACTGATTACGGCTTTGGTATATCCGCAACAAAAAAAATCGCGCTCTGTAAGGATGACACCGGAAAAATGAACACCATTTTCTCTTCGGTAATGTCTGCAAAATTCATCCTGACTATATTAAGCTTTATATTCTTCCTCATAATTGTAACTAGCGTACCTAAATTTAGAAACGACTGGTGGGTTTATATCTTAAGCTTCGGCGCAGTAACCGGAAATACCCTTTTCCCTGTCTGGTTCTTCCAAGGAAGAGAAAAAATGGCTTACATTGCCAGTGTAAATATTATCGGGGGAATATTCTACGCAATAGGGATATTCGTATTTGTTAAGAGCCCGCATGATTACCTTTATGTGCCTGCTTTCAATTCGATCTTTAGCCTTTCAGTAGGCTTATACGCATTACATATTGCTTTTAAGAAATTCGGATTGGAATTTATCGACCAGGGCTATAGAGATATCCAGAGGGAATTAAAGACCGGATGGAATATTTTTATCTCAAATGTAGCTATAAATGCTTACACGACTACCCGCGTATTTGCTGTCGGCCTGCTGACTAATAATACCATTACCGGGTATTATTCAATTGCCGAACGCATCGCTGGTTTTACCCAATCATTTCCTCTTGGTTCCCTCTCACAGGCCTTTTATCCGCGGATAAACAAAATCTTTAATCAAAGTAAAAAGCGGGCACTGCGTATTATGCAAAGAATGCAGCATTCCACAATTATTACCTCCCTTATAAGCTTGAGCATTATCTTTGCAATCACGCCCTTAATTGTAAAATTTGTCACCGGCAAATATTGTCCTGAATCAATAATCGTGCTTCGCTTATTGATTATTTCCATCTTGTTTGTCTCTGCTAATACCTTCAGGGTCCAATTTTTGCTGGTCTACGGAAGGTTTGATATCTACGCAAAACTGCATATCACTGCCGCGCTTATTGGGACTCCCCTGATATTTATTCTTGTCTCCTACTATTCCTATTTAGGAGCTGCCCTCTCTACGACGATAATTGAGGCGGGTGTATTTATTGCCACCTTCTGGATAATTAAAAGGATTGTAAAAAGTTAAGGACCGGGATTTCGGGGCGAAGTAAAACGGAGAGTGGAGGATTTGAACCTCCGATCGTCTTACGACGATAACGGTTTTCGAAACCGCCGCATTCAACCGCTCTGCCAACTCTCCAAAATCTCAAAACGGTGGAGCTGGGATTCGAACCCAGGGAGGGGAAAATTCCCCTCAACAGTTTTCAAGACTGCCGCTTTCAACCGCTCAGCCACCCCACCAAAAATTAAACCGCGAAAAGCTGGTGAAAAACCGCGTAAAAGATATCGCTGGCTATAAAATAAGCGCTATTGAAAAAATCAACAAAAGAAAATTCTTTAAAGATAACGTTCAGGAAGAAAGCAATCAGCCCTAAGTTGACGATATAAATAAAAGAGAAACCAAAGATATAATTACTTTTAAGGATATCACCTTTCTTAGAGCGTATAGCTTTAGCTGAAAACACAAGATGCAAAACCGTAGTAAAACCAAATAAAAACATAACGCACTGAATCAGCCAATCGGATTTGATGAATAAGGCTAATAAGAGATAGAGAATAAATAAGACTATTCCGTAAATCGGCAAAAGATAGGGCGCGACTTTGACTAAAGGCTGGAAGAAACTAAAGATTATCTCCAGTAACTTATGACTACTATTGTAAACTAACTCAAGCTCCCAGATAAACAAATAAACCAATAAAAAACTAATCACCCCTGCCCAGAAAGCGTTTTGGGCTAAGGCGCTTATATCACTAAACTGATTTAAAAAGGCAACTGTCGAAGAATAGACAAAAGGCAGTAAACATATACCTAAAATTAATTTAATAATATCAAATACCTTATTAGAAATTCCACTCAACTTACCGGGGCCTGCAGCAAGCGGTTTAACCTTTGCTTCGTTTGCCTTCTTAAGTAATCCTTTCCTCTCCATGCATATACTCCCTTAATACCGGCGGTATGATTACCGAACCGTCCTTTTGTTGATAATTTTCCAATATTGCTACCACTGTGCGGGCCAAAGCAACTCCTGAGCCGTTTAAGGTGTGCACAAAATCTGTTTTTTTGGTATCCTTCCTTCTAAACTTTATATTCGCCCGGCGAGCCTGAAAACTCTCAAAATTAGAGCAACTGGATACCTCAAGCCACTTATCAACTCCGGAAGCAAAGGCTTCAATATCATAGCATTTAGTAGCGGCAAAACTTATATCCTGAGTAGAAAGCGCCACTACTCTATAAGGAATCTCTAAAAGCTGTAAAACTTTTTCAGCGTTGTGTAATAATTTTTCCAGTTCATCATAGGAAACCTCGGGTTTAACAAATTTAACCATCTCAACTTTATCAAACTGATGCACCCGGACTAAACCCCGGGTATCTTTTCCGTAAGAACCTGCCTCTCTCCTGAAACAAGCAGTATATGCCGCGTAATAAATAGGCAGCTTTTCTTCTTCGATTATTTCGTTTCGGAATATATTGGTTACCGGGACTTCAGCAGTCGGAATAAGAAATAAATCATCGTCCTTAAGCCGATACATGTCTTCTTCCAGCTTAGGCAATTGTCCTGTAGCGGTCATTGAAGCCCGGTTCACCAGAAAAGGGGGAAAAATTTCGGTATAACCGTGTTTAGTAGTATGCAAATCCAGCATAAAATTAATCAATGCCCGCTCTAACTTTGCTCCCCAGTCTTTATAAAGAATAAAGTTCGAACCGGTAATTTTAGTTGCCCGGTTAAAATCAATAATATCTAAATTCTGGGCCAGTTCAATATGAGTAAGCGGCTTAAAATCTAACTTTTTAGGTTCCCCCCAGGAACGAATAATCTTATTATGGGAGGGGTCACCAACAGGGACGCTAGAATGCGGAATATTAGGAATATTTAAGAGTAACTTATCCAGCTGAGTATCTATTTCCTTAAGCCGGTTATCTAATTCGTCTATTTTAGTTGAAATAGATTTCATTGAAGAGATTTTAGCCTTAGCGTCTTTCTTCTCTTTTAATAAAACACTGATCTCATCATTGGCTTTATTCCTCTTAGCCCTTAAGCCTTCCAGCTCCGTAAGAATCTGGCGCCGGGAATCATCGAGTTTTATTAAGCCATCCAAATCAATTTTTAAGTTCCGGTTTTTAAGCGAATTTTTTACTAAATCCTGATTTTCCCGAATAAATTTTAAGTCGAGCATAATTACCTCTTTTTTAGGGACAGCCCCTGTCAGCCCTTAATAACTCCTAACGGCCGCATACGGCAGACGCGTTTAGATATACCGGCGTTATGCACCACATTCACTACCTCGTTAACATCTTTATAAGCTTGAGGCGCTTCTTCCACAATAGTGCCCCGGCCTGAAGCTTTTACTATTATACCCTTAGATTCCAATTCTTTCAATAAAGTATCTGGATTGATTGAGCGAATAGCAGCAGAGCGGGACATAAGCCTGCCTGCACCATGACAAGTAGAAAAGAATGTCTCGGCTGCCTTATCCTGGCCAACGAGTAGATAGGAATTCCGGCCCATATCTCCTGGGATAATCACCGGCTGGCCGATTTTTTTATAACGGCTGGGTAGAGCCGGGTGTCCGGCGGGTAGAGCCCGGGTTGCACCTTTCCTGTGAACACACAAATTTTTCTCTTTTCCGTCGACGAGATGTTTTTCAATTTTGGCGATATTATGAGCCACATCATAGATAAGAAACATCCCCAGTTTTTGCCAAGACATAGCGAAAATTTTTTCGAAAACTTTACGGGTAAGGTACATCAGACATTGCCGATTAGCCCAAGCATAGTTAGCAGCGCATTTCATTGCCCCTAAATAGGCTTTTCCCTCTTCTGAATTTACAGGCGCACAGGCAAGCTGGCGGTCAGGAAGATTAATATTATATTTATTCAAACAATGAACCATACTGCGGGTATAGTCTTCGCAGACCTGATAGCCAAAACCGCGGGAGCCGGAGTGAATCATTATGGTAACCTGGCCTAAATCCAGATTAAGCTCATCGCAGATATCCCGGTTATACAGCTGGTCGATTACCTGAATTTCCAGAAAATGATTTCCGCTTCCTAATGTCCCGGATTGAGCCTTGCCTCTTTCATAAGCTCTTTCCGAAACCGCCAGAGGATCCGCTCCCTGCATTGCGCCATTTTCTTCAGTACAATCTAAATCATCTTCGATACCATAGCCCTTTTCAACCGCCCACCTGGCTCCTTTAATTAAAATTTCTTTTTCCTCTTTAACGCTGACTCTTATATCGCCTTTAGAGCCTACTCCGGAAGGTATATCATTAAAGAGCGCGTAAACCAAATCGCTAATCTTGTCTTTTATGTCATCATATTTAAGGTCAGTCCTTAATAATCTAACCCCGCAATTTATATCAAAACCCACTCCTCCGGGTGAAATTACTCCGCCTTCTTCAGGGTCAGTTGCTGCAACCCCGCCTATCGGAAAACCATATCCCCAGTGAATATCTGGCATGGCTAAAGAAGCATTGACTATGCCCGGCAAAAAGGCAACATTGGCTACCTGCTCCGCCGCCTTGTCATTACGAATATCCTTAAGCAATTTCTCATTACAATAGATAATACCCGGTACGCGCATCCCCGGCTTATAGGTTTTGGGTATGCGCCAACGATAATCATCGATTTTTTCTATCGGGCCGCTCCAGATATTAGACATCAAAAATTACCTCCGCGCTCCAGCCCTCTTTAGTCTCTTCGATTTTTAACTGATGGTAAGTAGCTGCTTTGATTTCGGTATAAACCTTATAATTTCCCATATCATTTCCTATTGCTATTGCTTCCAGATTATTACCACCTAATTTATTGATTTTTATATTATAGAATACGAGGTTGTGCGTCGCTGAAAGCGAAAGCAGCTCATTGAGCCAATTGATAAAAAGCTGCTCTAAATCATCAGCCTTCAATTTTATTGATAGATCAATATGGGATTTATTTTTTGCGAATTGCTTGCGGCTTGAAATCTGAAAAATAGCCAGGCCGGCATTCTTAAAGAGTTCTTTTAAATCTTGGGCCTTAATCCGGACAGCTATATCTGCGGTATGCTCAAGGATCTCGTAGGTTTTATCTTTCACCTAACACATCTTTGTAAAAATTGGTGGGCCATGTAGGAGTCGGACCTACGACCTTGACATTAAGAGTGTCCTGCTCTGCCAATTGAGCTAATGGCCC
>JAPLLQ010000102.1 GCA_026387485.1 Candidatus Omnitrophota bacterium
AACAGAATAAAGTTAAAGCGGCTATCTTCTTCATAAGTTGAATTTTATTTTAACACATAACCTTAACCCAGTCGATAAATAATTTGAAATCTGCCTTAAATTAAGATATAATCTAAACTATGAATAGCCTAAATTCAGCTAGCCATTACGCAAAAATCAGGCGCGTGTTAATAATCGTGCTGGCCTTAAACTGGCTAGTAGCTTTAGCTAAAATTCTTTATGGTTTATTTAGCCGTTGCACCAGTATGACTGCTGACGGATTTCATTCTCTTGCTGACGGCGCTTCCAATATTATAGGCCTGGTGGGAATACACTTTGCCTGCCAGCCGCAAGACCAAGACCACCCTTATGGCCATAAAAAATACGAAACCCTCTTCTCTTTGGCTATTGCCGCTATGCTCTTTATTGTCGCCTTTAATCTGGCTAATCAAGGAGTAAACCGCTTAGCTCATCCGGCAACCCCGCAAATCGATACCATAAGCTTCATCGTTATGATAAGCACAATGTTAATCAACCTTTGGGTAATGTATTATGAACGTAAAAAAGGCAAGACCTTGCGTAGCGATATACTTGTTTCGGATGCCCTGCATACCACAGCAGATATATTTACTTCTGCTTCAGTTATCGTCGCGTTGATTGTGATAAAATTAGGCTATCCTATATTAGACCCTATCGTCACTATTTTTATCTCCCTATTTGTTGCCTATGCCGGATGGGAGATCGTCAAACAAAGCTCGGCGATACTTTGCGATACGGCAGCGATAATGGATGTAAAAAGGATAGTTGATATAGTATTAACCGTGGAAGGGGTTAAGAATTGCCATAAGGTGCGTACCCGGGGCAGGCCTGACGATATTTATGTGGACCTGCATGTTCAGGTTAATCCCAATATGCATATAGATAACGCCCACAAAATAAGCTACGCTATAGAAGCAGCGATCAAGAAAAGTATTCCCGAGGTCAGTGACGTAGTAGTGCACCTGGAACCAAAGGAAAATTAAACCCCTATTCTAAATAATCCAGGGGGTCTTCAGCCACCCCATTCTTCCTAATCTCGAAATGTAAATGCGGCTGAATAACGCTATATCTGGCATTCCCTGTTTTACCCACTGCGCCAATCACATCACCCTGATGGACAAATTGATTTTTTACAACATATTTGCGCGAGAGGTGGCCGTAAATAGTAATTAGGCCAATACTGTGGCGGATAATAATATAATTTCCCATACCCCGGTTCCTCTTTGCTGCTATCACTGTCCCTGAGCGGCTGGCTAAAACCGGAGTATTCACTTCAGCGAGGAGGTCTACGCCTTTGTGCAGGCGGCGGCCGCTCCTTGGGCTGCCAAAAAGTCCATTACCCCGGCCATCAATCCGGATCATAAATTCGCCCTTATAATCTATGGGGCAGATAAAAGAATGCTTACCTAAAGAATAAGTGCTGAATACAAAATACCCTGCCAGAAATACCGCTAATAATAGTAAGGCTTTTTTCATTTCTTTTTATAAAAGCGGGATATTATAACATAAAGGATATACAAAATACAAACGTAGGCAAAAAGATCGCCGTATTTTGCATAAAATGACGGGGTATGGCGGGTAATAAATATATCCTGGGTTTTGTACCCGGTGATAAACATATTCCTGCTAGAATTATCCTCTACCAAAGAAATCACCCGACCCGTCGGTAAGACAAATCCGGAGATACCGGTATTAGCTGAACGCAATAAATAAACTCTATTCTCTACTGCCCTAAATACCGAAGCAGCCAGATGCTGATAAGCTTCAGAGGTCGCTCCAAACCAGGCATCATTGGTTATATTAATCAGGAAATCTGCTCCTTTATTCACAAAACTTCTTGATAATTCCGGAAAAACATCCTCAAAACAGATCAATACGGCAAATTTATTATCTTTTCCAGGGATATTAAATAGAGTATATTCTTCTCCCGCCGCAATATCTCCGATAGGCGCAATTGTTTCAAGAAAGGGGAAAACTTTTCTTAATGGTATATACTCACCAAAGGGAACAAGGTGGAATTTAGCATATTCTTTTACTAATCTTCCTTCACCAGAAACTAATAAGGCGCTATTATAATAAAGGCTATCTTTATAAGTAACTGCTCCAAAAAGTAGTGGCTTCTTAATATTTTTTACATAATCCATTACTCTCCCATAGTAACTAGAGCCTTCTTCCAGTACCACCGGAACTGCTGCTTCCGGCCAGATAATTAAATCCAGGGATTCTCTTGTTGCTTTATCCGTAAGTTTAAAATATTTATTTAAGACAAATTCTCGTGCCGAAGCATCCCATTTTAATTCCTGAGGGATATTGCCTTGGATAACAGAAACTCTGATTGGCTTGACGCTAGAGGTTAAAGGCTGCAGGTAAAGCTTGTAAATACCATAGCAGAGGAGAATAAACATTAACGCACAAACAAGCAATAATGATTTAATCGGCCTGGGACGAGAAGTATTTGGCCTGTAAATAATTACTTCTTTGATTACAACATTCACCAGCATCACTAAAAACGAAACACCCCAAACACCGGTAATATCGGCTATCTGAATAATAGCTAAATTCCTGTATTGAGAATACCCTAAAAGGGACCAGGGAAATCCGCTGAGAAGATAGCCACGGATATATTCTAATCCCACCCAGAGGCTGGGGATAAATAGTAGGTAGTAGTTAGTAGGTAGTATGTAGGATAAAGAAAAAACAAAACCGAAGATAGCAAAGTAAAGGCCCAGATATAAAGATAAAACGATTAAGCCTGCAGGAGTAACGTGGATAAGCCAGTAAATAGCAAACAGCCAAAAAAAGAACCCAGTGGTATAACTTAAGAAAAAGGCCTGTAATTTGGATTTACCGCTAAGCGCAAAGAATAGAGGTAGAAACCCAAACCAGGCCAAAACCCAGAGATTAAAACTGGAAAAAGATAAAGCTAGTAAAGCCGCGGATAAAAAACAAAGGAATAAATCTTTTACCGTGGAATTAATCAGTTTCCGCAGCATTTTTTATATTTCTTACCCGAGCCGCAGGGACAAGGGTCATTGCGGCCGACTTTAGGTTGAGATAATCTTACTGTTTTATTGACAGTTTCAGAGGTTGGAGTATCGCTTGCCTCAGGAATCTGAGTATCGGGCCTTTCCAAACCACGCACTGCAGGATGAGAAAACTCCTGGGCTACTGAACTAAACACTCCTTTAAATCTTTCCGGCTTAGCTGCCTCTAATTTAAAAATCGCCTCTACAGCCTCATCCTCGATAGCCGAAATCATCTGAGCAAACATATCGAATGCCTCGCGCTTATATTCTACCAGCGGATCGCGCTGGCCATAGGCACGTAAGCCTATGCCTTCGCGTAAAGTATCCATAGCATAAAGATGGTCTTTCCATTTACTATCTACTATCTGCAGAAACACCATCCTTTCCAAATGGCGTAATAAATCCCCACCCAGCGCTTTTTCTTTACTCTCATACAAAGCAAAAACTGCGGCGGGTAATTCTCTGTTTATATCTAACCGGGGTTGATTATTTATCTTTTCCAAATTAATCTCAAGGCCAAATTTTGATTTTAGGCTAATGATCAGGCCTGCCAGATCAGGTTCAGTATTGGCCTGCTCCGGGAAATATATAGTTAAAAGGCCGTCAATAATACTTTCAATTATCTCCAGTATCCTTTCCTTTAAAGAGATCCCCTCGAGAATCTGGCGGCGCTGGCCGTAAATTATCTCCCTCTGCTTATTCATTACATTATCGTATTCTAACAGCTGTTTTCTGATTTCAAAGTTGTGTTGCTCCACGCGGCGCTGGGCGATTTCAATTGAACGGCTGACCCAAGGATGCTCGATAACCTGCCCTTCTTCTAGCCCCGATTTATCCATAATCCCGTCTAACCGGTCAGAGCCGAATAAACGCATCAGATCATCAGCCAAAGAAACATAAAATCTTGATGAACCCGGGTCTCCCTGGCGGCCACTACGGCCACGCAGCTGATTATCAATCCGGCGAGCCTCATGCCGCTCAGTACCTAATACGTGAAGCCCACCTGCCTCTACTACTTTTATATGTTCAGCCTCGGTTTCTTTTTTATATTTATCCAAAAGCTGTTTATATTCCTCTAGATAATTTTGCTCTTCAGGATTTAACTTTTGCTTGGCCAGATTCTTAGCCATAAACTCCGGGTTACCGCCTAAGAGAATATCTGTTCCGCGGCCGGCCATATTAGTAGCAATAGTCACGGCTTTATACCTACCGGCTTGAGCAACTATCTGGGCTTCTAACTCATGGTATTTGGCATTAAGCACCTGATGGGTTATGCCTCGGCGCTTAAGCATTTCAGAAAGCCTTTCGGATTTATTAATTGAAATAGTTCCAACTAGGACCGGCTGGCCTTGATTATATAATTGGGCTATCTCTTCAACCACAGCATCGAATTTTTCCTTTTCGGTCTTATAGATCCGGTCGGAATAATTCCGGCGGATAAGCGACCTATTGGTGGGGATAACTACAACGTCCAACTGATAAATATTCTTAAACTCATTAGCTTCGGTAAAAGCGGTTCCGGTCATACCGGCTAATTTTTCATACATCCTGAAATAATTCTGGAAGGTGATCGTGGCTAAAGTCTGATTCTCCCGCTCAATCTTCATCCCTTCTTTAGCTTCCACTGCCTGATGTAAGCCATCTGACCAGCGCCTCCCCGGCATCATTCTGCCGGTAAACTCATCAACAATAATAACCTCTCCTTCTTTAACCACATAATCCACATCGCGTTCAAAAAATTCCTTGGCCCTAAGAGCGGCAATAGTATGATGCCGGTATTCAATAGTATCTATACTATGTAGGCTTTCTACGCCCCAAAGCTTAGCCGCTTTGATCTCGCCATCTTCAGTCAAAGCAATAGTCTGGGCTTTTTCATCAGCGACATAATCAAAACCTTTGCCTAAATCCACTCCTTTATATTTAGCGTCTATCTCATCCCTTTCGGTAACCCTTCTGCCGCCAAGCTGTTCGCTTATTCTTTTGGCGGTATAATATTTTTCGGTGGATTCTTCAGTCGCTCCGGAAATAATCAGCGGGGTACGGGCTTCATCAACCAGGATAGAATCCACCTCGTCGACAATCCCGTAATAAAAAGGCCGCTGCACTAAATCCTCTAAACTATATTTCATATTATCGCGCAAATAATCAAAACCGAATTCGTTATTCGTGCCGTAAGTAATATCGCAGGAATAAGCTATTTTTCTTTGTTCATCAGACATCTCATGTTGAATTGTCCCGACAGTCAAACCTAAAAATTCATAAATTGGCCCCATCCATTCCCGGTCACGTTTGGCTAGGTAATCATTCACCGTAACAATATGCACTCCCCGACCTAAAAGGGCATTTAAATAGGCTGAAAGGGTTGCTACCAAAGTCTTTCCTTCTCCGGTAGCCATCTCAGCAATCCTGCCTTCATGCAGAATAATTCCGCCGGCAATCTGAGAATCAAAATGGCGCAGGCCTATGGTCCGACAAGAGGCTTCCCGCACTACTGCAAAGGCTTCAGGCAAGATATCTTCGAATATTTTATTGCGGGTAAATTTCTTTCTCTCTTTAAGCTTCTCCTTCTCCTCGGGAATAACCACGGAGAGCATGGCTTCCTCTAAATCGCCTAACTCTTTTGCATAAAGGCTTGACTGTTTTAAAATATGATTCCTAAACTCTGCTGTCTTTTGCTTCAGCTGCTCATCCGATAACTTCCTAACCTTCTCTTCGAATGAATTAACCGTATTTATAATCTGGGCTATCTCGGAGATTTTACTTATTGACGGTTGAGGCATCTCCGGATGTAAAGTGATATTGACTCCGGGGAATTTATGCCGGATCTGCTTTTGCTTGCTTTCTAAAATTGTTTTCTTGATAAAACCTAACATATCACTTTAAGCCCTTTTTGAATTTTTTAAATAAGCTTCAATAAATTCATCTATGCCGCCATCCATCACTTTGTTTACATCATTAGTCTCGTAATCTGTGCGGTGATCCTTGACCATACTGTAGGGATGCATGACGTAAGAACGGATCTGGCTGCCAAATTCAATCTTCTTTTTACCGCCGGCGTATTGCCTTAGTAGTTCTTCTTCCTTCTTAGAGCTCTCTAATTCGTAAACCCTAGCTTTGAGGATCTTTAAAGCAGTCTGTTTATTCTGATGCTGCGAACGCTCATTCTGGCATTGGGCTACTAAACCAGTCGGTATATGGGTAATCCTTACAGCTGAATCAGTTGTATTTACACTCTGTCCTCCTGCGCCCTTAGAACGGTAAACATCAATACGCAGGTCTTTCTCCTCTAATTTTATATCAATATCGTCTTCGACCTCAGGGATAATATCTACTGAAGCAAAAGAGGTATGCCGGCGCTTATTGGAATCAAAAGGAGATATACGTACAAGCCTGTGTACTCCTCTTTCAGCCTTAAGATAGCCGTAGGCGTATTCACCCTCAACCAGAATCGTTGCGTTTTTTACTCCGGCTTCTTCTCCGTAGAGAATATCTATTACTTTTACATTGTACCCCCGTCTCTCGGCAAAACGAGAGTACATCCTTAAAAGCATCTCGACCCAGTCGCAGGATTCAGTTCCGCCTGCACCGGCGTTAATGCTGAGGATCGCATTACTTGAATCAAATTCTGCGGATAAAAGTGTTTTAAACTCCAGTTTCTCAAGCTCATCTATAAGATTATCAACATTTCGCAATAAATCCAAACCTAATTCCTGCTCTCCTGATTCAAGCAACTCGGAGAGTTCTTTTAGCTCCTGGTATCTCTTGACTGCCGCTTCCCAGGGCTCAACTGTATTTTTAAGGATTTTAAGCTGTTTGACTACTTTTGTGGAATTATCCGGGTTATCCCAAAATCCGACTTCGGACATCCGGCTGGATAAGTCCGCGGTAAGCTTCTTTTTGCTATCTACGTCAAAGATAACCTCTTAGTTGTTCGAGGCTATTCTGGATAACGCTAAGTTTAGACCTAATCTCTTCTAGCATATTTTATCTCCTTAAATACTCTTTATCCCTCTTAAAGCCAAAACAAATTCATCTTTACTATCCGCAAATTCTATTGCTATCTCCTCGGTAATCTTTCCCTCTTTAACCAGTTTTTTTAACGACTGGTTAAATGACTGCATCCCGAAGATGGCGCCGTCTTCAATAAATTGGGAGATCTCCCGGATTTTCCCTTCCCGGATAAGCCGGCTTATCGTAGGAGTCAAAAGCATTATTTCGTAAGCAGGGATACGTCCGCTGCCATCCTTTAAAGGTATCAGCCTTAAAGATATCACTCCCTTTAAGAGAGAAGCTAACTGATTCTTTATCTCCTGATGCTGATGCGGCGGAAAAAAATTAATAATCCTCTCTATACTCTGAGCGGCATTAATAGTATGCAGGGTGCTTAAAATCAAAACCCCGGTTTCAGCGGCAGTGACGGCGCTAGACATTGTCTCCAGGTCCCGAATATTACTGATAAATAAAACATCCGGGCTCTGCATGGTAAAGGCCCTTAAGGCCACCGGATAAGAAGCTACGTCAATGCCTAACTCTCTCTGGTTAATCAGTGATTCTTTATCCTGAAAAGTAAACTCTATCGGCTCTTCAACCGTAAGTATATGCTTTTTGCTATTGGTATTGATATATTCGATCATGCTGGCGATAGTCGTAGATTTCCCGCTACCCATACTTCCGGTAAGGAGAACCAGGCCGCCCCTCTCCATTGCTAATTTTTTTAATACCTCGGCCGGTAAATTCAGCTCCTCAAAGCTCTGGGTTGTATTGTTTACTTTCCTTATAACAATGGAAGGCCAATTCCTCTGGATAAATATACTCACCCTGAACCTGCGGCCGAGTTCCCCAATATAAACCGCAAAATCTAAATCAAGCTTATTTTTAAAAACCTCCCTTTGTTTAAAAGTAGTCAAATCTTCGGTTGCCTGCATTACATCATCAACCGTAAGTGCGGTATCGTTAGCCGCAACTAACTTACCGTCTATCCTTAAGCGGGGCAGGCCTCCGGCACGGTAAAATAAATCCGAGGCGTTTCTCTCAACCATCTCCTTAAGCAATCTTTTTATACTCATTCTTCCCCTCCCTCAAATTTAATATTATACCACTTTCCTGCTTTTTTCAGTAGGGTTAAATTCCATGTATTTAGCGAGAGCCAAGTGCGTCTGGGCATCCAGTGCCGGGAGAGAACCCACAATTAATATAATGAAGGGAACCAGAACCCACTCTATGGCCATCACCAAATTTTTCATCCAGCCTACTTCCTTTGGCCGGGGAGGCAGGATAATCCGGCTTAA
>JAPLLQ010000153.1 GCA_026387485.1 Candidatus Omnitrophota bacterium
CGCGTAGGGTTTGTGACTATTACTAGGGTTCAAGTAACTGCGGATTTACGCAATGCCAAGATTTTTTTTAGTGTTTTAGGTGATGATGGGGCTTATAAGAAAACAAAGCAAGCTCTAGACTCTGCTATCGGGTATATACGTAAATTTATTGCCGAACGAGTTAACTTAAAGTTTGCGCCGGAGATTGCTTTTTATGAAGATAGGTCCAGTGAATACAGTGTCCGGGTTGATGAAATACTCAACCAGATAAAGGAGCTCGATGAACAGAACAAACCTAAAAAAAGTCGTAGCAGAAATAAGAAAGCATAAGCGTTTTTTAATCACTGCCCATACTAGTCCTGAGGGGGATGCATTGGGTGCGGAATTGGCATTTCTGAATCTTGTGAAGAAACTTGGTAAAAGCGGAGTGATTATTAATGAGGATGTTGTGCCTAAAGAATATAATTTCTTGCCCGAAAAAGAAAATATCGGGATATATAAGCAGAATATTAGGGGTATTGAATTCGACTGTATGGTAATAGTTGACTGCTCTGATCTTAGCCGTACTGGCGAAGTTTATAAGCTGAATAAGTGGGGTAGGTCGGTTATTAATATCGATCATCATGTAAGTAACGATAAGTTCGGCAACGTAAATTGGGTTGACCCGCTTGCTTCTTCAGCTTCCGAGATGGTTTTTAAGCTTTATAAAGAAATGTGCGTTTCTTTCGATAAGGTTTCTGCGCTTCAATTGTATGTTGGAATTATGACTGATACAGGGTCTTTCCGTTATACTAATACCACAAGTTTCACGCATAAGGCAGCCGGAGAATTAATGAAGTTTAACTTTGATGTGCGTTTAGTTTATAAGATGATATATGAGAGTATCCCTTTTCACGAATTAAAACTATTATCTAAAATCCTGCTAGATATAAAACGTAGTATGGATGACAAGGTTATCTGGATAGAGATTCCCCGCCATATCCTGCGTCATGAAAGATTATCCTTTGATTTATCTGAGCAGGTTTTAAGTTTTATGCGCATGGCTAAAGACGCCCAGGTTGTCGCTCTTTTTAAAGAAAATTTCGGAGTAAAAGACGAAATACGTTTTAATCTACGCTCGCATGGGGTAGTTGATGTGAATAAGATTGCCCAATATTTCGGCGGCGGGGGGCACAAGACTGCCTCTGGCTGCACTATGTGTGGCAAGCTCTCTTCCGTACGCAAAAAAGTCTTAGCTAAGATTCGCGAAAACTTAAAATGAGACTACTAGGTTTACTTTTCGCGTCTGCCTTGTCTTGTTTCTCGCAGCACCGCTCGATTTTCCCCAGCGTGGAAAATCTTCGCTCGGCCTTCGCCCTCGCTCTGCCGGAATCATCTTTTAGCTGGGCAACCCTGCCCGCTCGGGCTGCACACGTGCTGCTCGAAATCAAGCCAAGTCATCCGCTAAAAGTAGGCTAGCTTACTTTATTTTGCCGAGGGGTGTTGTGAGTGAACATAAGAAAATTTTCGGCCAAGCTTATATACAAAGTAGTCTGCAAGAGTTTACGACGAGTGGAGGACTCCATCTACGGGCAGCCTACCCGTAACGAGGAAGTAAACCGTAGCAGACGGCGAAAATTTTCGTGAGCGAACAATACCCCGAGAGTAAAATAAAGTAGTACTAAGACAAGGCAGTCGATAAAATCGATTATGAAGATTATTCACGGAATAAATAAAATTAGGAAATTTAGGAAGCCGGTAGTGGCGATGGGAGTCTTTGATGGCGTGCATCGCGCTCATAAGGGGATACTTAAAAGCGCGGTAGCTAAGGCACGTAAGATTAGAGGGACGAGTATTACTTTAACCTTTTGGCCGCATCCGCAGAAAGAAGGAAGCCTTTATTCTCTTGAGCATAGATTGCGGCTTATCGCGGGGTTAGGTATAGATATATGCATTGTGATTAATTTTAGCCGGCATTTTGCTAAGATTGAGGCTAAAGATTTTATAAGGAGCATTTTAGTTAATAAAATATCTGCAGAATATATTTATGTAGGAAGAAATTTTAGGTTCGGTAAAAATGCCAAAGGAGATCTCACTCTCTTAAATAATTTAGGTAAGATTTATGGTTTTAAGGCAAAAGGATTTAGGATTATTAAAGCGGGTAATAAGCCTATAAGCAGCACATTAATTCGTAGCCTGATAAGGGGAGGCAAAATCAAGCAGGCACAAAGATTACTAGACCGGCCGGTGAGTATTCTTGGGACGGTTATAAAAGGAACTGCTTTAGGCAGGATATTGGGTTTCCCCACGGCAAATATCAATCCTCATCATGAAGTAATCCCTGCTCCAGGAATATATGCCGCAAAAATAATCTTTGGCAAAAATAAATTTAAGGCCGCCTGTTATATTGGAACCAGGCCAACTATAGGTGTAAAGAATAAGAAGACGAATATCGAGGCGCACATATTCAATTTTAATAAAAATATCTACGGAAAATATTTAGAGATACAATTCCTAAAATTGATCCGGCCGGATAAGAAGTTCTCCTCTTTAGCGCTTTTAACCAGTCAAATCAAAAAAGATGTAGCCTCTGCAAAGAAGCTCCTCTCTTAAGCCTTCCTGACTACCACAATAGGTAGTCGTCCGAGCTCAAAATAACCACTACTCGTTGTTTCGTAACAATTTAGGTAAATTTTTTCTTGACAAAAGGGAGTATTCTGTCTACAATTGGGTTACAAAGTGGTTAAAAGTGGAATAAAGTGGAAGGAGTCCAAGCATGTTCTATGGCGAATATTCACATTCCATAGACCGTAAAGGCCGCATTATCTTACCTGCCAAATTTCGTGAAGCTGCCAAAGCGCATTTCATCGAAAAGTTTTTTATTACCCGGGGTTTAGATAACTGCCTTTTTATGTTTAGCGAAGAAGAATGGAAGACTCAGGAAAGTAAATTCAAAGCCGTTTCTTTTACGAAACTGGAGTCGCGTAAATTTAACCGGCTTTATTTTTCCGGAGCAGTAGAAGTTGCTTTTGACGGGCAGGGGAGGGTTCTTCTGCCGCAATACTTAAAAGATTTCGCCCAGATAAAAAAGGATGTAATACTGGTGGGAGTATCCAACAGGATTGAAATCTGGGCTAAGGATAAATGGGAAGAGTTTTACGGAAATTCGCGGCAGTCATTTGAAGAGATTGCCGAGAAGTTGATGGATGCCTAATTTACAATTTCACACTCCCGTGATGTTGCGGGAGGTTTTAGAACACTTAGATTTAAGGCCGGGTAAAATAATAGTTGATGCGACATTAGGGACTGCCGGCCATGCTGAAGCAATTTTAGAGCAGATTCTCCCTGGAGGAAGGCTCATTGGTATTGATAGGGATGAAGAGTCGTTGGGCATTGCCCGCCAGCGGCTAAGTAGGTTCGAGAGAGCCTGCGAATTTATCCACGGAAATTTTGTGGATATTGACTCGCTCTTAGAAAATCTGGGTATTAAAAAAGTAGACGGCATACTTTTTGACTTAGGGATATCTTCTTTTCAATTGGATGATAGGAAGAGAGGATTCAGTTTTCGTAACGAGGGGCCGCTGGATATGCGTATGGATAGGGATAGTTATGTTTCCGCTTATGATTTGATTAATAACCTCAACGAGGATGAACTTTCAACCTTACTCTGGAATTTTGGCGAAGAAAGATGGCATAACCGCATCGCGCGTATCCTGGTTAAAGAGAGAGAGCGGCAGCCAATTGCTACTACAACTCAATTAGCTGATATTGTTTTTAGATCCATACCTTCTAGATACCGTAATCGGCATTACCGTATTCATCCGGCAACCCGGACTTTTCAAGCTGTGCGGATTGCCGTAAACCGGGAGCTGGAGATATTAGAGACGGCTATAGAGAAGGCTATTGCGGTTTTAAAAGCAAAGAACAGAATATGTGTTATTTCATTTCATTCTCTAGAAGACCGGGTAATAAAATTTGCTTTCCGCAAAGCCCACGTTGATGGCTTAATAAATATTATAACGCCGAAACCATTAGTCCCTACTTTGGCTGAGATAGATGGTAATCCTTCCAGCCGCAGTTCGAAACTAAGGTCGGCAGAAAGAATATAAAAAATGAAATTATCTAAATTTTTATCCCTCACCGCCTTTATTACCTTATTTTCTCTGCTTTATGTCTATCAGCAGAGCGAAATTGTCCGGCTGGCCTACGCCGGCCAAAGGCAGCAGACAACTTTTCAGGAGCTGCTTGATAAGAACAGTATCTTAAGGTACAATATTGAAAAGAATTCTTCGTTGGTTCATTTAACAAGTAGTATATCCGGCCAAGCGGATTTACAGATGCCGGATACATACCAGTTGGTCAGGCTCGTCCCTTCCAGGGAAGGTTTGATGATTCAGGATACAATAGTTAGTAAAGAAACTCTGTTCTCGCGTATCTTCGGCGTTAAGAAACAGGCTGAAGCCAGGACAATCAACCCCTAACTTTTTTAGTCAAGGCTTAATGTGTATATAAGCAACTATCGCCGCAAATGCAAGGCGGTATTTTTACTTTTTTTTCTTATCCTTATCTTATGTATTGCCCGCCTCCTGTTTATACAATTCTTCCGTGCAAATTATCTTGCCGATATCGCTAAAAGACAGCATAATCTTTTTGTAGAAATTGAGCCCTTACGCGGGGTTATTTACGATTCTAAACTAAAACCCCAAACATTAAATCTTCCCACAGAATCGCTTTACGCCTCTGTTAATACTATCAAAGAAAAAGATAAAGAAATAATCATCCGCAAACTTTCCCTTATATTAAATGTTAATGATCAATATCTAAAGGAGAGATTATCCCGCAAAAAATATTTTATCTGGTTAGCCCGTAAAATTACTCCGGAACAAGCCGAAGAGATTAAAAGATTAAATATTAAAGGATTAGGTTTCTTAAGAGAAAATAAGCGCAGCTACCCTAATGGTTACCTTGCCAGCCAGATAATCGGTTTTGCGGGTTTAGATAATGTTGGTCTTGAGGGTATCGAATTTTATTATGATAAGTACTTGCACGGCGAGTCGGGCTGGGCGGTTTTCTTAAGGGATGCCCGGCAAAAGAAACTAGATATCTGGGAGAGGATGGTTTTACCTAAAGACGGCTATGATATTGTTTTGACTATTGACCAAGTGGTTCAATATATCGCTGAAAGGGAGCTGGAGAAAGCGTTTAAGAAATTTCATGCCCGTGGTGCCAGTATTATTGTCATGGATCCCCATACCGGCAGGATACTTGCCCTAGCCAACCGGCCTACCTATGATTTGAATGAACATAGTAATGTGAGTAAAGACCAGACCCGTAACCGGGCTATTTGCGATTTATTTGAGCCGGGTTCAGTTTTTAAAATTATTACTGCTTCTGCGGCGCTGGAAGAAAAAAGAGTAAGCGAAGAGGATAAGTTTTTTTGCGAGAATGGCACTTACCGCGTAGCCAACCATATTTTACATGATCATCGGCCGCTTGGAATGTTGACTTTCAGGGAAATTATCGAGCAATCCAGTAATATCGGTACTGTCAAGGTGGCTCAGACACTAGGGCCGGATATAGTCTATAAGTATATCAAGTTATTCGGATTCGGAGGTAAGCTGAAGATAGACCTACCGGGAGAAATTTCCGGAATGATTAAAGAGCCGCGTTTCTGGTCCAAGGTCTCTATCGGAGCAATACCCATAGGCCAGGAAGTAGGCGTAACCGCGTTACAGTTAGCTAGCGCCATTTCGGTAATCGCTAACGGCGGACAGCTGATGCGGCCCTATGCAATAGAGGAGATTCGGGATAAGCAGGGAGAGACGATTAAGAAGTTTTTGCCCGTATTATTACGTAAGGTTATATCTGTGGATACGGCGGCGAGAATGAAAAAAATGCTTACCGGTGTTGTTGAGGAGGGGACAGGAAAAATGGCCCAGATTCCCGGTTTTAGCGCTGCCGGAAAGACCGGTACTGCCCAGAAACTAGAACCTAACGGCGCATATTCGCATAATAAATTTGTCGCTTCTTTTATCGGCTTTGCTCCGGCAGAGGATCCGATAGTTACGATAGTAGTCTCGGTTGATGAGCCGCACCCTTATTATTATGGCGGAGTGGTGGCTGCTCCGGTATTTAAAAACGTGGCAGCTGAAGTAATCAGATATCTAAAAGCTAAACAGGCGTTTAATGAAGGGCTTAATCTAAATGCGAATACTCAAGCTTATTGAATCGGTAGGCCTAAGAAAAAAATATCCTGATTCGGAAAATTTTAAAGTTTCCGGAATAAGTTGTAATTCCAAAGAGGTAAAGGAAAATTTTGTTTTTGTAGCGGTAAAAGGCAGCTGTCAAGACGGAGGTAGGTTTATTGATCAAGCAATTAGTAATGGCGCAAGGGTAGTGCTGCATGCTCCAGGTTTCAAGCGTCAGGTTTATAAGAATGTGGTTTTTATCCCGGTTAAGGATACGCGAAAAATAGTAGCGAAACTAGCCGCGGTTTTTTATGGCCAACCAGCAAAAAAAATAAAAGTTGTCGGTATTACCGGTACCAATGGCAAGACTACTATTTCGTACCTCCTTGAAGCCTTAGTGAAGAAAGCGGGATTATCCGCGGCAGTTATCGGTACGGTAAATTACCGTTTTAAAAATAAGATCATCCCGGCAAAAAATACTACTCCCGGACCGCTTCCAATGCAGTTATTGTTAGCTAAAATGGTTAAGGAAAATGTCGATTATGTGATTATTGAGGCCTCCTCTCACGCCTTAGATCAGGATAGGACAGGAGAGATAGAATTTCATTCCGCGATATTCACTAATTTAACCCAGGACCATCTGGACTATCATAAAAGTTTAGAGAATTATTTTTTAGCTAAAGCAAAACTTTTTAAAAATCTCGGACCTAGTTCATTTGCAGTAATTAATAACGATGATAAATACGCAAGAAGGCTTAATAAGTTAACCAAGGCTAGAGTCATTACTTATGGTTTAGGTAAAAATTCCAAGGTCAGGGCTACAGATATAAAGTTTAATCTTTCGCATACAGAATTCAACTTATGTTTTGCGGGAAAGAAGATAGGGCTAAGGGCTAATCTCATTGGAAGGCATAATATTTATAATATGCTTGCAGCAGCTGCCTGGGGGATAAAAGCGGGCTTAGGATTACCTGTAATAAAAAAAGCCCTGGGAGCTTTTAGGCTTGTTCCGGGAAGACTGGAACGGGTAAACAACAATAAAGGATTTTTTGTGTTTGTGGATTATGCCCATACCGAAGACGCCCTGAAAAATGTTCTCTCTTGCTTAAGACAGCTTTGCCAGGGGAGAATTATTACTGTTTTTGGTTGTGGAGGAGAGCGGGATAAGCTTAAGCGGCCTAAGATGGGTAAAGTAGTTAGCGAGCTCTCCGACATAGCAATAATCACTAATGATAATCCCCGCTTGGAAAATCCCTTAGGTATAATTAAAGATATCCAGAAGGGAATAGCCAGGGATAACTATTTAATTATAGCTAAGCGCTCGGAAGCGATAAAAAAAGCATTGCTGCTGGCTAAAGAAAAAGATATTATTCTCATTGCCGGGAAAGGCCATGAGAATTATCAGGTATTAAAAAATAGGACTATCCATTTTGATGACCGGGAGGCAGTAAAAGAATGTTTAGAGTCGATGAGTTACTGAAAGCTACGGCCGGAAAATTAGTATCCGGTAATAAAAATTCAACTATTAAAGGGATTTCCATAGATTCCCGGAATATCAAGAAAGGTGATGCTTTTTTAGCGATTAGGGGAGAAAACTTCGATGGTCACGAATTTATCCCGCAAGCTATTAAGAAAGGCGCAAGTTGCGTTATAAAAGAAGCGTCAAAGTGTCAAACCTGCCTGCCGGTAGGCAGGAGCGTAAAACTATCAAAGTTAGCTGTTATTGAAGTTAAAGATACAACTAATGCCTTAGGTGATATTGCCCGTTTCAATAGAAGGAAATTTAATATCCCGGTTATTGCCGTTAGCGGAAGCAACGGCAAAACCACTACTAAGGAACTGATTGCCTGGATTTTGTCTAAAAAATTCAAGGTGCTTAAGAATGAAGGCACCAAGAATAATCATATCGGTTTACCGCTTACCTTGCTCAAGTTGGATAATTCATACGATATTGCTGTTGTGGAGATAGGCACCAATCATTTTGGGGAAGTAGGGTATCTAGCGGATATCTGTCAGCCGACCATCGCAGTTATTACCAATATCGGGTCCTCACATTTAGAATATTTCAAGGATTTATCCGGGGTTTTTAAGGAAAAGTATACTTTAATAAAACACCTTCAGCAACCCGGGCTGGCTATATTAAATTGCGATGATGTTTTTTTAAGGCAAGAGGTGCTTAGAAAAACCAGAACACCATTTACCTTAAGCGTGGGGATAAGGAGTAAAAGTGATTTTTTTACTTCTGCTATTAAAGATACTGACGGTGAGATTAAATTCAAGGTGAATCAAAAATTTAAGTTTACATTAAAGGCTTTAGGGTATTATAATATCTATAATGCGCTAGAGGCTATAGCTGTGGCGCGGGTTTTAGGTATGGAATACCGGGATATCGCAAAAAGGATTGCTACTTTTAATCTCCCCAAAAGCAGGCTTAATCTGATAAAGTTTAAAGGGATAAGCTTTATTGACGATACCTATAATTCTAACCCGCTTTCTTTGAAGCAGGCCTTAGATGTTTTAGAAAATTTTAAAACATCCGGTAGAAAAATTCTTGTTATGGGGGATATGCTTGAATTAGGGAGTAAGGCCAGTGATTTGCATCTAGAAGCCATAGAGAAAGCGCTTAAATTTTGCCAGTCTTTAATCTGCGTAGGTAGATTAAGTAAAATAGCTGCCGAGGCTTGCGGGGCCAAAAAAAATATCTTTACCTGTGAAACCTCTTTCGAGGCTCGTAAGATACTGTTTAAGGAAGTCTGTGTTGCTAAAAATGATATAGTGTTAGTCAAGGGTTCAAGGAGAATGATGATGGAAGAGGTTTTTAAAATCTAACTATGCTTTACAATCTACTTTATCCTTTACGCGATTCATTTTCCGGGTTCAATATATTCCGCTACATTACCTTCCGCGCAGCTATGGCTGCCCTGACTGCTTTTATTATCAGCCTAATTCTTGGTCCGTTAGTAATAAGAAAACTTAAAGAGTTAAAGATCGGCGATAAGATCAATAAGGGGGATAGTGAAAAACTAGACAGCCTGCATCACAATAAACACGATACTCCCACTATGGGAGGTATTTTGATCTTAGCGGCGGTAGTATTCTCGACTCTTCTTTGGGCGGATATATCAAACAAATTTATTTGGGTTGTCCTTTTTAGCACTCTCTGGCTAGGAATAACCGGGTTTATTGATGATTATCTAAAGCAAATCAAGAAAAAATCTAAAGGCTTGACTGTCAAGACAAAATTGACCAGTCAAGTCGTCTTGGGTTTAATCCTCGGAGTAATTTTCCTGCTTAGTTTCCAGAATAGCCTGAAATTAGATGTGCCGTTCTTAAAAAATGTGGCTTTGGATTTAGACGGACTCTACATAATTTTTGTTATTTTAGTTATAGCCGGGACTTCTAATGCAGTAAACCTTACTGATGGCTTAGATGGCCTGGCTATAGGGATAGTAGTTATGGCGGCTTTGGCTTTTAGTATTCTTTGTTATGTATCCGGGCATATCAAGCTTAGTGAGTATCTTCTCATACCTTACCTGAAAGGTAGCGGCGAGCTGACTGTATTCTGCGCCAGTATATTAGGTGCTGGCTTGGGGTTTCTTTGGTTTAATTGCTATCCTGCTTCAATTTTTATGGGAGATGTAGGGTCTTTGGCTTTAGGCGGCGCTATAGGGACAGTAGCGTTATTAATCCGCAAAGAACTGCTTTTACTAATTGTCGGAGGAATATTTGTTATTGAAGCGTTATCGGTAATTTTGCAAGTGGGGTCATTCCGCCTGACTAAGAAACGCATATTTAAAATAGCCCCCTTACACCACCATTTCCAGTTTCTTAACTGGCACGAAAATAAGGTCATTGTCAGGTTCTGGATTATTGCCGGGTTTCTGGCATTGCTTACGATTGTGACCTTAAAGATCCGCTAGTTCTCACGTTACATAAATGATAAATAAAGAATATTTTAAGAATAAAAAGATCGTTATTGCGGGCCTTGCCCGCTCAGGCCTAGCCTGCGCTAATCTTCTTTTTGATCTGGGTTCCAAGGTGAGCGTTACTGATAACCAAGATAATCCGATAACCCAAAGCAATGCTCGGCAGGTAAAATCAAAAGAGATAAAGATAGAGATAGGAGAACACACCCGGGGGTTTATAGAAGGCAATCATCTTTTAACCCTCTCTCCCGGAGTACCTAAGGAAGCTTTACCGGTTATCTGGGCTCAAGAATTAAATATACCGATTATCAGTGAAATCGAATTAGCTTGGCGTTTATGCTCGGGGACTGTTATTGCGATTACCGGTACCAATGGTAAGACCACGGTGACTACTTTAATCGGTAAAATACTTGAAGCAGCCGGTAAAAGATCGTTTACCTTAGGAAATATCGGTCAACCGTTCTCTTGTCAGGTAAGCAATATCGCAGAGAACGATTTTATATCATTGGAGGTAAGTTCATTTCAGCTAGAGTGGATAGATACCTTTAAACCTAAAATTGCAGTGGTGCTTAATTTAAGCCGTAACCATCTTGATCGCTATGCTTCTATGGAAGATTACCTTACAGCCAAGAAACGCATATTTAAAAATCAGGATCAGTCGGATTATTTGGTTTTAAACTATGATCACCCGGCTATTCGGGTCTTAGCTAAAGAATCAAGGGCCAAGGTTCTCTATTTTAGGCAAGAAGCCGGATTTAATCCTAATCAATCTGCGGCCTTAAGCGTGGCTTCGATATTAGGGATAGATAGAAAAATAGTTTTAAATGTATTTAAGGAATTTAAGGGAGTTGAGCACCGCATGGAAGAAGTAGCCCAGGTAGGAGGGGTTAAATTTATTAATGATTCTAAATCTACTACCATAGATGCCACAATCTGGGCCTTGAATAATTTAGATTGCCCGGTGGTTTTAATCGCCGGCGGAAGAGAGAAGGGGAATGATTACAGCCAAATTTTGCCTTTGGTGCGCCGAAAGGTTAAAAGCGCGATTCTTATAGGTGAGGCTAAGGAAAGAATAAAAGCGGTGTTTAATGGGGCAATTAGTATTGATCAAGCTGCGACCTTGGATGAAGCGGTAAAGAAGTCCTTTACTGTGGCCCTACCGGGTGAGTGCGTTTTATTCTCTCCGATGTGTAAAAGTTTTGATATGTTTTTAAATTACGAAGAGCGCGGCAAGAGCTTTAAAAATATAGTTTATGGGTTAGCGGGGTTTAAGTCTTAATATGATCCGTAACATTAGAATAAATCTATTTACGGTCTCTTTAGTGCTTATCTGTATCGGCATAGTGATGATTTATAGTACCTCTAGCATCTATGCCTGGGAGAAATATAAGGATGGTTTTTTCTTTTTAAAGAGGCACCTGAGTTTTCTGCTTATCGGCGCAGCGATCACTTTTTTCATCATGAGCATTGATTACCGTAAATTAGGCCGCTATGCCCGGCCGTTATTAATAATATCCATTATCCTGTTAGTCTTAGTGCTTATTCCGGGATTAGGCCGGGAAGTATCCGGAGCGCGCAGGTGGTTTAGGTTTAAATTACTTAGTTTTCAGCCTTCGGAATTAGCGAACCTGGCGATCGTCATCTATATTGCTGATTTTATCGCTCGGAAAGGAAATCTGATTAAGACTTTTTTCAAAGGGTTTCTGCCGCCAATATGCGTGTTAGGGGTTTTTGTTTTATTGATACTGATTCAGCCGGATCTAGGGACTGTGGTAGCCATGGGGGTAGTAGTATTAATTATGCTTTTTGTAGCCGGGGTGCGTCCGGCATATATATTATCTTTAATTCTAACCAGTTTACCCGTGCTTTACTTATTAATATTCAGCGTACCCTACCGCAGGGCTAGGATAATGGCATTTATAAATCCCTGGTTAGATGCCAAGGGAAGCGGTTTTCAGATAATCCAGTCTCAGGTTGCCTTAGGTTCAGGAGGTTTTTTCGGAGTAGGCCTAGGCCACTCCAAGCAAAAATTATTTTACCTGCCAGCAGCGCACACTGATTTTATCTTTTCAATAAGCGGAGAGGAATTAGGTTTATTAGGTACGTTGTGCGTGATAATATTATTTATGATTTTTATCCGGCAGGGGCTAAAGGTAGTGAAGAATGCTCCGGATAAATTCGGATATTTTTTGAGCTTAGGGCTCCTTTTGATGATAACTTTTAGGGTAATAATTAATATTGGGGTCTCCTGCGGCTTACTTCCTACAAAAGGACTACCGCTACCTTTTATCAGTTACGGCGGCTCATCTTTTATTTTTGATATAGTCAGCGTCGGTATTTTAGTAAATATTGCGCGTACCGGAGAATACCCTTAATGAGAATATTAGTAGCTACAGGAGCAAGTGGCGGGCATATCTTTCCGGCTCTAAGTTTTTTAAGTAGCCTCAAAGAGAAAAATAGTGGGATAGAAGGGCTCTTAGTTTTACCTTTGAGAAGCAGCGGGATTAAATTTCAAACTGCTGATTTTAAGGTAAGATACATTTCAATGCCTAAGCTAGCCCTGGCGATTAATATTAAAAATTCACTGGTTTTATTCAAATTCATTCAGGCCTGGGTTGAAAGTTTTTTCATTTTATTATCATTTAAACCGGACGTAGTTGTGGGATTCGGTACGATTGATTCCTTGCCTTTAGTCATGCTGGCCTGGTTTTTAAGGGTCAAGACTTTAATCCACGAGCAGAATGTTATTCCCGGAAGGGCTAATAAACTGTTGGCGAAGTTTAGCGACGCAATAGCAGTGTCTTTTGCTAAAACAAAAGATTATCTTAGGGTAGATATTGCTAAGATCTCCGTAACCGGGAACCCTTTGCGCCGGGAATTAAAAAGAATAGATAGGGATGAGGCTTGGGAATTCTTTGGTTTTGAGCCGGGTAAATTTACGCTATTAGTCATGGGAGGCAGCCAGGGTAGCCATAG
>JAPLLQ010000023.1:0-5587 GCA_026387485.1 Candidatus Omnitrophota bacterium
GAGAACCTTAACTTTGATTTAATCGGTATATTGAACATTGATAATTCCCTGAACCGAGTTGATTTTAGGGCAGCCGAGAAGGCTTTTAGCCTATTAATGGGGTTAGTAAGCCTGACGAATAAAAAAATAATTATCCAGACCAGTTTTCCCGAACAGCACGCCTTTGAGGCATTATTAAAGATGAACCCGGGTATCTTTTACTTAAAAGAGTTAAAAACCAGAAAACAGCTCGGTTTCCCGCCGTATAAACATCTTGCTTTGGTTAAGCTAAGGGCTAAAAATTTGGATAAAGTTAAAAAAGCAGCCCAGGATTTATTTGAAAAAATCAAGAAAGCAACCCCCAAGGGCGTGAAAGTTATTTCGCTTAGTCCAGCTCAACCAGAAAAGCTGCGGGGTAATTTTTACTGGCAGATATTGCTTAGCGCAACTGACCAAAAGAAACTAAGTGTTTTTTTAAAAAGAAACTTAAAAGAATCCAGATATTCAGGTATAATAGTTACTGTCGATATTGACCCTGTGTAGAACTTAGTAGAGAGTAGATAGCTATATGAGAATAGTATTTTTTGGAAGTGCACATTTCGCTATTCCCGCGTTAGGGGCCTTAATTAAGAGCAAAGATGATATTTGCTGTGTAGTGACTCAACCGGTTAAAAAGTAGGGCCGGCTTCTACATCTGGCTCAGACTGATCTAAAGAGCGTAGCTTTACAAGCAAAGCTTAATATCTTTCAGCCTCTGGATGTCAATGGCCCTGAGTCTGTTAAATATCTTAAGAGTTTCCAGCCGGATCTATTCGTAATTGCTGCTTACGGCCAGATACTTTCTCAAGGCATTTTGGATATTCCTAATATTTTTCCCTTGAATATTCACGCTTCGCTTCTTCCTCGCTATCGGGGAGCCGCTCCGATAAACTGGGCGATTGTTCGAGGAGATAAAATTACAGGGGTAAGTATTATGCGCCTGATCCGCAAGATGGATGCCGGGCCGGTATTAGCCCAAAGGAAGATAGAAATAAACGAAAGAGATGATTCTATAACCTTAGAAGATAAGTTGCGTTCTGCCGGAGCAGAGTTATTGCTAGATTCGATTAAGTCAGTTGAGGATAAAACCTTTAAATTAATTCCTCAGGATGAGAAGAAAGTAATCCTTGCTCCCAAGCTAAAGAAAAAAGACGGGCAGATTGACTGGAATAAGCCTGCTGAAGAGATCCATAATTTGGTGAGAGGAGTTTTACCTTGGCCGGGTGCCTTTACCTATTATAAAGGTAAACTACTGAAGGTTTATAAAGCTAAGATTATTAGTTGCCAAGTTCTAAGATCAGCGAGTTCTCAAGCCGGACAGATATTGAATGTTTCTAAGCAAGGAATAGTTGTGGCTTGCAGCAGGGACAGTTTATGCGTTGAAGAGTTACAGCTTGAAGGTAAAAGAAGAATGAGCCCCGCAGAATTTATTTCGGGGCATAAGATTAGTCCAAAAGAAATATTTAATAAAAAATAGTTGCATCAATCAATTCTTTTGCTATAATCAATCTCTATGCCAGAATTAAGAAAAGATCCAGTTATAGGTAGATGGGTAATTATTGCGACTGAAAGGGCTAAGCGGCCGGATCAATTCAGCGGTAAGCAGGATGAATTCAGCCCGGAGAAGCCCTGTCCTTTCTGCGAAGGAGCAGAGTCTCAGACCCCGCCGGAAATTTACGCTATAAGGCCTAACAACACCCCGCCAAATACCCCCGGATGGCAATTAAGGGTAGTTCCGAGTATCTCTCCATTTTTAAAAATAGAAGGCGATCTTGACCGTCATGGAAAAGGTCTTTACGATATAATGAATGGCGTAGGCGCGCATGAAATTGTTATTGAAACTAACCAGCATATAGCGAACATGGCTGATTTAAGCGAAGAGCAGATTGCTAAGGTTTTAAATTGTTATTCTGACCGGATTAATGACTTAGAGAAAGACCATCGTTTTAAATATGTGCTGGTATTCAAAAATTATGGCTGGACTGCCGGCGGCGGAAGGATTAAACATTCCCGTTCCCAACTCATTGCTACTCCAGTTAATCCCAAACGCGTTAAAGAAGAACTTACTGGTTCGCATAAGTATTATGACTATCACGAAAGATGTGTGTTTTGCGATTTAATCAAACAGGAATTGGAATCAAAAGACAGGCTTATACTTGAAATTGACGGTTTTGTGGCAGTAGCTCCATTTGCGGCAAGATTTCCTTTTGAAATTTGGATCTTACCTAAGAAACATTGCTGTGATTTTACTTGTACTGATTCTAAGGATAGGGCGAATCTTGGCCGTTTAATGAAACAGGTCCTGCTGAAATTAAAGAAGGGCCTGAATGACCCACCATATAACTATGTAATTCACACTGCGCCATTTAGAAGGAAAAAAGTCGGTTATTGGAAGACAATTGATCAGGATTATCACTGGCATATTGAGATTATGCCGCGGTTAACCCGGGTTGCCGGATTTGAGTGGGGGACTGGTTTTTATATCTGCCCCTTGCCTCCGGAGGATGCGGCTAAATTTTTAAGAGGTATTGAGGTTTAATATGGCAGAATTAAGAAGAGATCCTATAGTCGGAAGATGGGTGATTGTGGATACGGATCATCCGAGTAGCCCAGAAGGATTTGAATATGAACAGTATATACCTAAGGGAGCCGGGGTTTGTCCTTTTTGTTATGGTAATGAATCCCAAACTCCTCCGGAGATAGAATGTTTCCGTCAGCCCGGCACAGCGCCCAATACTTCCGGATGGCAGGTGCGGGTGGTATCAAATAAATTTCCGGCATTACAGGTAGAAGGCGAATTGGATAGGAGAGGGTTGGGTATATATGACCTCTCTAATGGTATCGGCGCGCATGAAGTTTTAGTTGAATCTCCCTACCATATGAAGGATATTTCCGACCTATTAAATAAAGAAATAGAGGATGTTGTCAGAATGAGCTGTAGGCGCTCCAATGATTTAAGCAAAGATAAACGTTTTAAATATATAATGATTTTCAGGAATTATGGTTCAGCTGCCGGAGCGTCTTTGGAGCATCCGCATACCCAAATTGTCGCTCTTCCGATGATTCCTAAGAATGTAGCCGAAGAGATTAGCGGAGCAAAAAATTATTTTGATTACCGCGAGCGCTGTATTTTTTTTTTTTTTTTCATGCAGGAAACCCAGGAGAAGGATAGGATAATTTTTGAGAATAAATACTTTATCTCCTTCTGTCCGTTTGTATCCCGGTTTCCTTTTGAACTTTGGATAATGCCCAAAAAGCATAGCGGCTATTATTGTCAGATGTCCGAAGAGGAGATCCCGGCCTTGGCTTCAATACTTAAAGATACTATAGCTAGGATCAAGAAAGTATTTGTTAATTTGTCCTATAATTATATAATCCATACTTCACCGATTAATGGCGATGGGGATGTAGATTATTATCACTGGCATATTGAATTTATGCCCAAACTTACCCGGGTTGCCGGATTTGAATGGGGCACGGGTTTTTATATTGATCCTACCTCACCAGAATTAGCCGCCCAGTATTTAAAGGCAATCAAAGACTAAAATATAAAATCAGGCAAATTAAGGAGGAGTTTAAAAATGGCAGTAAAGATTGGTATTAATGGTTTTGGCCGGATCGGCCGTTTAGTTGCCCGGGCGATCCTGGAAAAGAATTCTAAAGATATTGAATTAGTCGCGGTCAATGACCTTACCGACGCTAAATCAAATGCATTGCTTCTTAAATATGATTCAGTGCATGGAAGGTTTAATGGCGAAGTAACGGTCTCTGGCAGTGATGCAATATCTGTTAACGGTAAGATTATCAAGGTTCTTTCTAAAAGAGACCATTGCGAGCTTCCCTGGAAGGACTTAGGGGTTGAAATTGTGATTGAGTCAACCGGCTTATTTACCGTGAAAAAAGACGGAGTTAATAAAAAAGGCAAGGAAGTCAAGGGTGCTGAAAATCATATAACTCGCGGAGGTGCTAAGAAAGTAATTATCTCTGCTCCTGCCGAAGGAGAAGATTTAACTATTGTGATGGGGGTTAATCAGGATAAATATGACCCTAAGAATCACAATGTCCTCTCTAATGCCTCCTGTACCACCAACTGCTTAGCGCCTATAGCTAAGGTTTTAAATGACAAATGGGGTATTGTTAAGGGATTAATGACTACTATACACGCCTATACCAATGACCAGAGACTGCAGGATATGGCTCATTCTGATCCTCGCAGGGCTCGCGCTGCCGCGCTCTCCATGATTCCTACTTCTACCGGCGCAGCCAAGGCAATATCTTTAGTTATTCCTGAATTAAAAGGTAAGCTTGATGGTTTTGCCATTAGAGTTCCCACCCCGAATGTTTCAGCTGTGGATCTGACCTGTCTTTTGAGCAAAAAGGTTAGCGCCGTTGATATTAACGCGGCAATGAAAGAGGCGAGTGAAGGGGTAATGAAAGGTTTCCTCGGCTACACAGAGGATCCAGTGGTTTCTGTGGATTTTAATCACTGCACATTAAGTTCGATTGTCGATGCTTTGAGCACTAAAGTCATCCAGGATGATTTTATTAAAGTTCTCTCTTGGTATGATAATGAATGGGGTTATTCAAACAGGGTGGTGGACTTGGCTGAATATATCATCAAAAAAGGTTTATAAGGTTAGGGACGGTTCTTAAAACAAGTTAGAACTGTCCCCATAAAGGGGACACTTCTAGATTAAGTTAAGAACCGTCCCTTTTTGTTTATGAATTATACTTTTAGTTTAATAATTTTATTTATCGGCTTAAGTGGAATAGTAGCGCAAGTGGTGCTTTTGCGCGAGCTGTTGGTAAGTTTCTATGGCAATGAACTGACCATAGGAGTAATTTTAGCTAACTGGATTCTTTCTGAAGCATTAGGCGTTTTCCTTATCGGTAAATTTATTGATAAGGTTAGGAATAAAATAAATGTTTTTATCGGCCTCCAGGTAATCTTTTCTTTTGCTTTACCCGTAGTCCTTTATTTATCTCGCACCTTTAAAACGATATCTGGAATCCCGTTTGGAGAAGGCGTAGCTTTGCCGCTTATATTTTTTGCTTCACTCATTATTATATTACCGGTAGCTTTTTGCCATGGAGCGCTTTTTAGCGTTTGTAGCTCGCTTACTTATTCAATCGGCAGAATGTATATTTGGGAGACATTAGGAACAATTACCGGTGGATTAATTCTAGCCTATCTTTTTATCCCGTATCTTAATTCATTTCAAATAATCTTTTTTATTGCCGGACTAAACCTTGTGATTGCAATAAATTTTATCTCTCCTAAGAAAATAAAATACCTTGCTTTGTTGGTGCTAATTTTCGCAGGGTTATTTTTAAATAAAATTCCGGATTATTTAGAGAAGTATTCAATAGAAAAGCAGTGGAGAGGGCTTAAGGTTTTAGATTATAAAAATTCGGTTTACGGTAATGTTTGCGTAACTAAAAATGCCAGAGAGTACACCTTTTTTTATAATGGTATTCCGGTAATTACTACGCCTTTCCCGGATAGGCAGTTCGTAGAAGAACTAGGAAATCTCCCGTTGTTGTTCCATCAAGCACCAAAGGATATTAT
>JAPLLQ010000023.1:5602-6839 GCA_026387485.1 Candidatus Omnitrophota bacterium
ATATCCGATAAAAAGTTTAGACTATGTTGAGATAGACCCCCTAATTATAGGTATGCTAAAAAAATACCCTACTGCATTGACTAAAGAGGAATTAGGAGATAAGAGAGTAGCGGTTATTAATACTGACCCGAGGTTATTCTTAAGCTCGAGCCAGAAGCTTTACGATCTGATTATAATCGGATTATCCAATCAAGCAGACCTTTCTACTAACCGCCTTTTTACCCAAGAGTTTTTTGTTTTTGCCAAAACGAAGTTGAATCCCGACGGGATTCTTGCTTTTTGGCTTCCCGGTTCTTTAACTTATTTAAGCGAAGATTTAAAAAACTTAAATAAATGTATAATAAATGCTTTAACTCCTGTTTATAGTTATCTGCGAGTCATCCCTGAAGATTACAATATTTTTATTGCCTCTGATTCTAAAAGCATTATGGAGGCAGAGCCGGCTTTAATTTCCCAGCGGATTAAAAAGGGAAAAATTCCGGTAAATATTTTAATCCCCGCTTATCTTGAATACAGATTAAGCCGGGAAAAGCAAGATTGGTTTAATCAAGAGTTAGCCGGAGTTAATATTTCCGCGAATCGCGATTTAAGGCCAGTTGGGGTTTATAATTCATTACTTTTATGGAATAAAAAATTCCCCTCTAGTTTCAGTTGGGTACTTAACAGCTTTAAGGGATTAAATTTAAAAGTAATCTTAGGTTGTATATTTTTATTGACAATTTTATTATTTTATATTTTCCGTCGGGCAAAAAATAATAAGCCGGCTATTGCTTATAGTATCGCCTCTACCGGCTTTTTCGGAATGTTGAGCAACCTTATTTTGATATTCAGTTATCAGGTATTTTTTGGTTCCCTGTATTATAAGATAAGTATTTTGATAAGTATATTTATGGCTGGCATTGCTTTAGGTAGTCTTTTAATCATTAAAAGCCTAGATAGGATAAAAATCGGGGTAAGGCTATTACTCATCTTTGAAGCGATGATCATGCTTTTTTCTTTAGTTCTGCCCATTGCAATAATGAAATGGCCATATTCTTATGTTTTTTGTAGTTTGCTTTTATTGTCCGGTTTATTTATGGGTTTGGAGTTTCCTTTGGCAGCTAAAATCTATTCCCAAGATAAGGCTAAGAGTGGCGAAACTTCAGGGATGCTTTATGCCGCGGATTTAACCGGCGGATGGTTAGCCGGCATATTTACCGGCGTAGTATTTTTGCCTATATTAGGGGTTTTAAATAGC
>JAPLLQ010000047.1:0-2670 GCA_026387485.1 Candidatus Omnitrophota bacterium
AACTTTTTACCTTACTGTGCTCGCTATAGGCAACCTTAACCTCATTGCGCTCTTTAAGATGAGCTAGCGGATGGCTAGTTTTTCCCATGGCTTTAATTACTTCCATAGCCAGTTCATTAACTGTATAAGGTTGATCTGCTCCAATATTAAAAACCTGATTGTATGCTTTATGATTCCAGGCCGATTCTGCAAGTACATTTATAATATCACCTATATAACTAAATGCTCTTTGCTGCTCGCCATCTCCAAATATGGTTAACGGTTTATCTTGAAGCATCTCATTCATAAAGATTCCGACAACATTTCTATATTTATCTCCTATATTTTGAAACTCACCATATACATTATGTGGCCTAAAAATTATATAATTTAAGCCAAAATTATCAAAGGCGCTTTTTAAATCAAGTTCTACTGCATATTTAGATATCCCATAAGGATCTTTTGGCTGTGGAAACATATCCTCGGACATTGGTACTTGATTTTCCCCATAAACAGCTATGGAACTTGTAAAAATAAAACATTGTATGTTGTTATTAACAGACTCGTTAATCAGATTTACGCTACCCAATAAATTATTAGTGTAGTTAAAATTGCGAATAAAAGGACTTAACCCTTCTGCAGCGTATGCTGCTAAATGGTAAACATATTTAAACTTGTATTTATTGAAAAGCTGTTTTATTGAATCGATATTGTTTACGGAAACTTTAATAAAATCTATGTTTTCAGGTAAATTTTCTTTAAATCCTCCCGATAAATCATCTATAGCGATAACGTTAAATCCATCATGTTTCATCAATTCTCTTACAAGGTGCGAGCCAATAAATCCGGCAGCTCCTGTCACCAGAACATTTTCTTTCATTTTATTCTCCCTTATAAATAAACTTTAAAATTCATCAAATAGGTTTAAAAACATTGAGATTAAACCCATTATATACTATCGAAGAACTCCCTTAAATGCCAATACCATTTACTGTCTTTACCTTCTGTATGCGAGATATAATATTTTTCTTCTTCATTAAGCTCATTTGTATTAACATACCACGATAAGTGTCTTGCTAAATAAGGATATCCGGTTCGATAAGCCTTTAGCTGCCAGTCCCCTTTTACCTTTGGCCTATAAAGCCCAAAGGTCGTATCAATAGGAGCAGCATACAGATTATCATCAACTTTGACCTTCCAATACTTGCTTTCATAATCAATTACCTGCTGCTTTAATGCATAATGGTCTGTTAAATCATCTATTTTTAGACCAAAACCTACTTTCTCAATTTCCGGATGTTTCTCTAAAATTTTCACAAAATAATCAATTACGTCCAAAGGACAATCCTCAATAGGTACAATATCAGGATCCGAATAAACATAATAATCATTTATAAAATACTTATATATATGAGTCACCCAAAGGGCCAAATATTTTGCATTCTTGTCTAAATAAAAAACTGGATATTTACACACATTTCTATAAAATTCCAATAGCGGTGGATAGGTAGAAGCATTATCAATAATATAAATATTCCTCATCTTGGCTTTCTCCAGCCAATCTAAAACTTTTACCAGGAAATCCAAGCGATTGAAATTATTAATTATAACGGGAATGTTTCTATAATCTTTAATAGGCCTATAAAATATGCTTTTAATACGGCATTCTATCCGGAATATCAGATTAGCCATAGGGCGCATACTAACCTTAATATGAAATACTTTTTTCTTCATTTATTATTTCTTCTTTTGCGGAGATAATTTAAAAAATCTCTACTAATAATAAATAGTTTAGAATATAGAATAATATCTCTCCAAGTGAAATTATTGGTATCTAATAAAAACCGCAGGCATTATTCGGCTTCTTTGTATTTAAATTCTCTATAAAAAATGTACTGATATTTTCTACAAAAGTGCGCAAGGAAAAAATTTCGATCTAAGTTATCAAATCCCCAAGTCTTGGTTTTATAATAATCAAACCTCTCTTCACGGCTAATTCTTTCAATTATATAATCTGGAAGTCTTAAAAGTTTTGCCATCTCAAGCCATATAGAAACTATTTCCTTATTAAAATTACCATAGCCTTCATTTACTGATTTAGAATTTCCGTGCAATCTAAATTGCGCTAGAAGCCTATTAGTAAATGCGATGTTCTTCTGTCCATAATCACAAAGATACTTAAACCAAAGCTCATCATCGAAAACATAGCGCAGTGTTTCATTAACACCACCCAGCTTTTTGATAATACTCATCCGGTAAAAAGTTCCGGGCTGGTTCATCTCAACGTTCAATATTGTCTTTGCTACATTTTTTTCTAGTCCCATTCTATATACATGTGAAGTTTTACCACTCTCATTATAAAAAACACGCGTTCGGCCGCATAAAACTTGTTTTTCTGGATGATCATTAAAATATTCCCCAATTTTAAACAACGCATTTTTCTCTAAATAATCATCACTATTTAACCAATTAAAAATTTCTCCGGTACTTTTTTCTAACCCCTTATTTATAGCATGCGCCTGCCCTCTATCCGGCTCGCTGACACACCACGCAAGCTGCTTTTCGTATTTTCTTACAATTTCTAAAGTATTATCTGTACTACCTCCGTCAATTATTATATATTCCAAATTAGGATAGCCCTGGTCAAGAACAGAGCATATTGTTTGTTCAATATATCTCCCTTGATTAAAT
>JAPLLQ010000047.1:2691-3659 GCA_026387485.1 Candidatus Omnitrophota bacterium
ATTTTTGGTAATATTACAAGATTCATTTTCCAATAAACTTACGTATTCCTCCCCTAACCATATTCACCTGATAACCAACAGGAAACCAAAAGTATTTCTTAAACTTGTTTTTGGCTATCGGTATAAACTTATGCCTTCTTTTAATGATATCAAATAAGAATTTACGCAGTCTCTGAATATCAAAGTACTGACTTGAAAATCCCCCTTCAAACCAGGGCTGTTTAAATTTTTCAATATATTTTTGTGGATCTTTATCATGTGCGATAATATCCTCAATTAATTCCTCCTCTGAATCATAATCGTCATAATTAAAAAAACTTTTTACATTAAATTCATAGTGAATAAGAGGATTGCCCCAATAAATAGGCATAACATTATGAGCCATCGATTCCACAATTTTCTCGGTAGTGTAACCCGGCGACTGGCAATTCTCAAAAGCAATATTAAACTTATACCTGCGAATAAAATCAATTTTATTCTCTACCGAACCTCCGATATTATTAAGCACTCTTCCACCAGAATCTACTTTCTTATATTTACTTAAACGATGAAAGAATTCGATTCGCTTTTGCGAGTTTGGGTTAGAGATCAAAGTACAACAAAATCCTGTCTTCTGCTCCAATAACTTATAAGGGTCGATATTACTTTTTTTAAATTGCTCATCCCTAAAACCATATAATAAATAATTGGGAAAACGTAAATTCCGCGGATCATCCCAATATTCAAACGAAAGCGAGAAGTCGCACTCTTTGTATCTAGGTTTTCGCGGCTCAGGAGTATAATATATTCTGATACAGTTAAAATACTTGTAATTATCGCTCAGCCAAGAATAAAAAAGAATATCTGGATTATCTGAAGAAACTTCAACCTCAAAATCATTTTTCAGGGCGTCAATAAAAACATTATTTTGTAAGTCGAAATTTTCCCAGAAGTCCGAAAAAAAAACTTTAATCTTCTCTTTTTTAACC
>JAPLLQ010000047.1:3673-5154 GCA_026387485.1 Candidatus Omnitrophota bacterium
TTCTCCAATAACCACGCCTTAATTTCCTGCACCTTAGGCAGAAATGGATTAGAATAAAACATATCCGCATTATCCCATAATAAAACATGCCTACGCTCAGCACAAGTTACGGCATTCAATAAACTACGTATCTGTTCTTCGGCTTTTGATCTATTATTCTGATCAATTATATTCAACGTATCAACCCATATTACCGCAATCTGTTTCAACGTTGATATCAGCGAAATAACCTCAGAAAATGATATAACAACATGCTTACAGGTATCATTATTCTTTCCGAATATAATAATTTTCAAGAATTCCGAATGAAAAAGCATGTAACGACTTAAGATAAAACCCCCTGAACCAATAAGCGTTTTGATACGCTCTTTTTTAGCATACCTTGTAACAAGACTATGCTTCACAATATCGGGAGGCGGGTTTTTTAACCCTGTCCTTAGCCATTCTTTTAACTCCCGCTTATCATTCTTTTCTTGAAAGATTATATCCTTTTTAACAGAACAAAACAAGAATTTTAAAATTAAAATAAGATTATCGCAGAACATTTTCTAGAATTTTAATTGAACACTTCATTGCTGTTTGGCAAATAAAGCACATCCCTCTAAACCAAATCCTGTATCTTCAGGCTTACACATATTTCTATTATCGCCAACCTTAATTATCCTCAAGCAATACCTGCTTTCTTAGTAAGATACTGCAAATAATTAGCGCTTAACCATCTAGGGGCGATTGACCACTTTATGCGCTTCTTATCATAAAATAAACAATTAAAATAAGGCGACCCAAACATAAAGTCTGTACCATCACAAACAAAAGAATACCCTAAACTCTGTAAATTATGAATACATTCTTCAACCTCTTTTCTTAATGAAGGCTTTAAGAAATCATGGAACTCACAAGATATTTGAGATATCATTTCAAAATCATAACTTGAGAAGTTCTCTAGAATATCTAACTCTGCTCCTTCTGCATCAATTTTTAAAAAATCTATCTTCTGAAGATTAAATATAGAAAAAACATCTCGTAGCGTAATCATTCGCACCGTAACTTCACTTCTATCTTTCCGTACCCCACCAAGATCACTTAAAGATTTATCTAAAGAATCAAACTGAAAAGTTTCGCTTAAATAAAAGCTTACACTTTTCTCTGACCTTGCCCCTACTGCCGCAGCAAGAATCTTAACATTAGTATTTGTTTTAAACTCTTGAGAAAGTACTTTAGCTGAATCTGGGTTAGGTTCAATTAAAATAAATTGGGAATAAGGATACATCTCTACCATCATATTTATAAACTGACCCCTACCCGAACCAATGTCTACAATGATTGAACTTTTATTAAAATTCTTAATAAAATAATGCTCGCTAGCAGATTCCACGTTGAGATGCTTTCTTAAGAATCCTCTTAAACTTGCCTTTACTTTTTTTATAACATTCACTTTGGGCATCTTTAATCCTTAGATACCAAATAATTTATTTTAATTA
>JAPLLQ010000047.1:5229-13197 GCA_026387485.1 Candidatus Omnitrophota bacterium
TATCAGCCTAAAAGATATTGTTTAATTCTTTTCCCAACTTTACCGATTAAAGGCAAAGTTGCTAAACAATGTTTTGCTTTATAATAATAATTTCTAATCTTTATTCTTAAAGGTGGAGAAATAGCGAAAGTGAATCTGTCAATTTCTTTATTACACCCATTCCCGGCACCCCAGAAAGTCCTTATGTTATACTTTACTGCTAAATTGCTTAAAATTGATTGGTCACCGCGGTTTTGCACGAAACCCGACAAAGTAGGCAATCCGCAAGTATCCGGATTAACATATGAAGCAACTCTTTCATCCAAGTTATAGTAAAGCCATTCTTCGACTAATTTTAAATTAAATGGCGTCTTCATAATAAATAACCAAGTCGCCTGAAGAGCTACAGCATTGTGAAACTTAGGAGTATCGCAATTCATATATACGAAAGCATCTCTTTTAGTCCATTTAGCATTACATTCTCCCCATTGGTGGAATACTATACCCTTATTCCTCTTGCATAAAGCGATTATTGGCTTTACTGGTAAATTAATGGAATATGACCCACAATCGTAATAAAAAACTATATCCCCCAAATGAATCTTTTTTAAAGTATCTAGTATAATATAGGGTTTAAATACATGCCCGTTTTCATAAACTGGTTTGTCTAAATAATCCTTATGCTCTTTATAAAATTGTGTTTTAATCAAATCATCAGAAGTTAAGGATATAATATTCTTGATCCCTTGTTTTCTTGCGCATTCATTTAAATAAACTTGGTTCTTTCTAAAGAGCCCCCCCTTATAGTTAAGACGATCATCGGCATAGTTTAAGAAATATAGATCCATCGTTTAAGATGCTGAAGAATTTTTAAATCTTTCTATTCTTAACCATTTAGGATGATGAATAAAAATAGTATTAATGTTTGTGCTCGCGTAAACAAAGTAGTTTTTTTTTTTTTTTTAATCAATAATTTCTTTATCCTTTATACTATCCACCCCAGCCACACCAACACATTCAATACAAAAAATTTCCGGGCTATATCTAGAGAAATCTAGGGAGCTTAATATTTCCAGATCCAAACCCTCAGCATCTATAGAAATAAAGTTAGGAATATTACTAAAATATTTCTCAATTATTGTATTAATATTGAGCATTGATACTTTTACAATATTATCTATTTTAGGGCAATTAAAAGAAGTATCTCGAGATAAAGCCTCAGCCTTTTCTTTCGAAAACGTGTTTAAAGACCGACTTTGCATAATATAGAAATCTGAAGTCATATTTTTATCACTAACTCCAACATTTAAACAAATATCATCTTGGCGATATTGCTTTAATTGTTTAACAAGGATAGGATCTGGCTCTACTAATACGCCCCTACAGCCTTTTTTGTAGAAAAAGAATGTATTACTTAAGAAAAATGGGTGATGGGCTCCAATGTCTAAATAGGTAGGTTTAGAAATCTTAAAACCCTCAGAAAAAATAAAATTTACTATTAAATCTTCTCCTTGCTGTGAATAGCTTACTTTTGCATAAACAGTATCCTTTGATAATATTCTTTTAATTTTATTATTTATTTTAGTAGTTAAACTAACTAAATCAATCACTAATAAATCCTTTCAACACTTTAACGTTACTTTTATCTATAATAATATATTCTAAGTTAAGCTAGCATTGTAACAGTTCAGAACGGATAGTTTCCTCAATGAACAAACCTTGATTAAAGGAGAAGGTTACAATACTGATCCTTAGCCAAACTATCACACCTAGATACTTCAGGCTTTCTTCTGTTCACGGCCAACTAGTTTTAGATCCGGGAGTGTGTGGCAATTCTCTTAAGCTTATTTTAACTGCTCCTCAATGTCAGCTGGCCGCATTCATCATGTCGACTTCGATCAAAATAGGACATGATAATGTTAACGACAAAAATCAAAGTCTTCTATTGTCTCCATAAAAAGGTTCGGACAAGCAAATCAAGTATTTTAACCAAACGAGTATGCAATATTTTTAGTGTTTCCTTCAAATATGCTTGAACCAATTTATCGATAAAACTTCGCGGATCTTTAAATTGCTCAGATTGCACACACTTTGATTTTCTTGCTTTTTCACACCAATCAACATCCCATATAGATTCCCTTCGAAAATAAGAAGCCCCCTGCGCCTCGATTTTTTGCATCACTTCTTGGTCAAACCAAAAATGTTCACCACCTCCAACGGGCAAAGATCTAACAGGGATGCATTTTTTTTCATAGGCCCTAAACCATTCTTCACGAGAAACTATTTTTTTTTCTTCCGGAATCGCATACATGTGATGATACATCCTAAATATTTCAATAGCATGTTTATGAGGGTATTTAATACGTTCGAGACATTGATAATATCGGTGTTTGCTTTCCATCCGGGCCCAATCAGTGTATTGATAATGCAACACTTTAATTTGTTGCATAGGTACTATTTTAGCCCAGTCTTTAATTGGCACCCTTGAGCTATGCATTTCCAGACCTACGTGCTCGGCACCATCGTCCATATAAGCCCACGGAAAATAACCATCGGTGATCCAGCATTTCTTAAAACCGGGGCACAGATTAATCCATCGGAAACCAAAAACGCTTCCTTCTGAAGCGTCAAGCATTTGTTGCCATTCGTTTGTTTTCGAGTAACTGGAGGTGAACAATTCATCAGCATCTAATGTTATGAGCAGTCGCTTCCCCTTTATTTTTCTTGCTTCGGTCAAAAGAATCTTTTGCCGCGCCACCTCATTATAATCGGAAGATAAGTTGTCGATTAAAATAACCTTGGGATACCGGCTGGCAATCTCACGAGAACCATCCGTTGACTGTTGATCAGCAATAATAATACGATCAGCCCACAAACTGGTGCATTTCAAGAAAACATCCAGTATCCAGGCCTCATTCCGAACAGGGGTAAGACAAATGACTAAAGGCTTTGGTACCACTCACTTCACCTTTTTAGCTATATACAAGCTATCATATTGCCTGAAAAAAGTGTAGTTTTTATTTTTCATAAGCATGTTTCGTATCACCCAACTTGGTCCCAAATCAAGCCTTTCGGGGTAATAATCGTGAAATGCCAGATATCCACCCGGCTTTATTAATGGTGAATAATGCTCAAAATCGTATTTGCAACCATCAATGCTATGATCGCCATCAATAAATAAAAAATCTATTTCGGTAAAGTAATTGATAAACTGCTCAGAATAACCTTGCAATACTTCAATTTTGTTTATTACCCCCAATTGAATCATTTTGTCTTTAAATTGCTCCAAAAGAAGTCTCTCGCCTTTTTGTTGTTGATAAATTAATTTACTACCTGGTTCACCTGCGGCATTAAATGAATCAATCGAATAAATTTTGCCTTTTTTTAGGCCTTTGGCAATACAGTAAGTGCTTTTTCCTTTCCAACTGCCAATTTCTACCAATGTGGCTTTGCCCTTAAGCTTTGAAGCGATATTATACAAACCGTAGGCTTCTTTGTCGGTGAGCCAGCCTTCAATATCTTCGTATTCCTTAATTAAGTTAAGTATTTTGAAAATTTTTCTCTTGTATAAACGACTTTTAATCGAATGAATCATACTATCACATTTCAAGGTATTCGTTAATAAATTGCTGTAAATTGATCGTTAAAAAAAGTTGGGATATTTGAGATTTTATATAACCAATTATGAGGATACACAAGGGAGCTGTATTTGTAATTCATAAGTTTAAAACCTTGTTTTTTAAAAAAGAATCAAGCCTTTAAGGGTGAAATGCCAAAGGCACTGAACCCGTACCTAGGCATACCATTTTTCTTTCTGAAGACGAGGAATTAGCCCTTTATAATTGGTTTGGGTGAGCATTAAATAACCGTCAGGTATTATTTTTTTTAGTTTAGTATAAATGCCTCCGGATGTTTAATATGCTTAAATACATGTAATAGTATGGCTAATTGATAGGATCCTGCGAGATTAATCTCAGGAAAATACCCGTTGTATACTTCAATATTTCTCAGTTTAGCTCGTTGTGATGCTACTTTTCCAACCTCAACCCCTATCACCTTAAACCCACAATTGGCGCATTCGCCCAGTAAAATTCCTTCGCCGCGGCCCAATCCAATTATTGAGGGCCCAAGTGGTAAATATTTTTTAGCCAACTTCAACTGAATAGTAATTAGCCTTCTCCAATCGTACGGAAGCTGATTAAACATAGCTATTTCTTGCGGGTTATTTCTTTTGATACATGAATGGAAATCAATGTCTCCATAGTCTTGCAATAGAGATCGAGGAATTGTAAAAGCATTTTGACAGTTTTTTCATTTCCCGATTTTAAGATTATTTTTTGATAAATAGATCTTGCACCCACTCGAAAAACAAAATTGACATAAAAAGTTTTGCATTTATTAAATTTTTCTTATTATTCGAGCCAAATTACCGGAAAAAATAGTAAAGTAATAAAAAATATCGCATAGAAAAACATATCTTGTTAACCTTAACAAAGCTTCCATTCACCATCTAACAAAACTGTCCCATCCTCTGGTTGAGGGTAGATATTTTTTCCAAACAGAGGACCTAACCGCACATACAATCTTTCTACATTATGTAACCCATCTATAAATTCGCACCCATGTATAAGAAAATAAGACAAGAAATATTCTCCCGGAGCTACCGGGAAATTAAACATCGTACATTCGATTATTCTGCTCTCTTTCATCTCATTAACAGAGTATCCTCTACCGTACAAAAAATTACGGAAGCAAAAAATCGTACCCCCCGCCATATCTCTTAATAATACGGAGCAATTAATGCTGTTATACGAACAATCGGAATCTTTAATTTCATAGTATAAACGAATTTTAAAGCTCTGCCCTGTATAAACATGGTCTAATAAAATATTGTTTAGGTCGGTAATCTCTATTTTTTGTTTTCAGTGCTACTGGCTATATAGCATCTAATAGCGTCAAGCTGACTTCCTTCAAAGACCACTCTTCCTTGAGATAATATTATGCCCCTTGAACAAATTGTCTCAATGGCATTCATACTATGACTTACAAATATTATCGTCCTTCCCTCCTTAGAAACTTCTCCTATTTTTCTTAAACATTTTTGCTGGAAATCAAAATCACCTACTGACAAAACCTCATCAATAAATAATATTTCGGGTTCAAGATGCGCGGCAACGGCAAACGCCAATCTCACAAACATGCCAGAAGAATATCTTTTTACCGGAGTATCTAAAAACTTTTCTATTCCAGAAAAAGCAACAATCTCATCAAATTTACTATCAATTTCTAATTTTCTCATCCCAAGGATACAACCATTCAAATATATATTATCTCTACCTGTAAGCTCAGGATGAAAACCTGTTCCTATTTCTAAAAGGCTACTTACCCTTCCCCTAATAACAGCCTTGCCTTCAGTAGGTTCTGTGATTCTAGAAAGAATTTTAAGCAGAGTTGATTTACCGGCGCCATTTCTACCAATTATTCCTAAAATCTCGCCTCTTTCAACCGTAAAAGAAATATCTTTAAGCGCCCAAATAGAGTTTGGATCAGGACCTGCCTGCGGATCATCTAATGCGATTGTGCGATGCTTTAATCCAATTTTTCTTGTCTTATCTGGCTGTCCTAATAAATTAAGAATTCTTCGTTCCATAGAATCGCGAAACGTTGTAGCTCCAACAACACCAAGATCGTACAGTTTTGATAATTTTTCTACTTGTATAATTGGTTTAGGCATCTTTATACAGTATCGATAAACGTTTTTTCGGCTTTATTAAAAACAAGTAATCCTGAAAGAAAAATCACCAATGTAGCAACAGCCGAAAACAACAAATAATCAACGCGCAATAGGCCCACCCCTAAGAATGCATATCTGAATGCTTCGACAACCGAAGACATAGGGTTAACTACTATAAATATTCTCCACTTTTGGGAAACCATTGAAGCTGGATAAATTACAGGAGTAGCATACATCCAGAGCTGAGTAAGGAAACCCATAAGAAAAATTAAATCACGATACTTTGCCGTTAAAGCAGAAATCCAGAGCCCTATCCCCATGCTCAAAATAGCTATCTGTATTACTAGAAGTGGCAAAAGGAAAATTATAAAATTTGGTTGAATTTTAGAGTCTGCTAAAGTAAAAAATTTAAAATAAAAAATAAAAACCAGAAATACAATCAATTCTAAAATAAAAGAAAAAAAGTTCGATATAACTACTGCTATAGGAGGGATTAACCGAGGAAAATATACTTTACCAAATAAATGAGCATTTGAAACAAGGGTATCCGAGGTTCCATTCAGGCATGCTACAAAATAACGCCATGCCAATAAACCACAGAGATAAAAAAGAACCGGAGGCATTCCATCTGTCGGAATCTTTATCATATTACCAAAAACAACCGTAAATACCAAAGTCGTAGCTAAAGGAGAAATAATAAACCAAAAGGGCCCTAATACTGCCTGTTTATATTTAGAATAGAAATCTCTTTTAACTATAAAAAATAACAAATCCCTATAGTAAGATAGCCCTTTCCAGTCAAAATAAAACCAGCTTTTGTTAGGCTGGATAATAAATTCATAATCTCTTTCTTTATGAGTATCCAATTTGTTTTATATCAATTTTAAATAATGTCTAAAATCTTTGCTAACTACTATAATATCAATAAGTTAACATAACAGACTCACAACGTATTGTCAATATTTTTGTGTAAGAATTTGTGTGAGAATACACTACTCCCTATTAACAGAAAGGGATAAAGTGAACCACTTTGTCTGTAATCTTAGGCTAGACTAAATTGACAAAGTTCATAGTTTTTCTTTCTCAAAAAGATTAGCTTCAAATTCATCTGGCGACAAATAAACAAGTGAACAATATAACTACTTTTATTATACACCGCATCGATAAAATAAGGAATTCTTTTTTGCATATCTTCAAATGAGTTAAGTTATAGCCTCGGCGAAAACGTGGCGTCCAAAGCCGTTTTCGGAAAACTGATAAAACTGGTCATGAGATGCATTGTCTAAGAGATTCTCGAAAACGAGATCAGAGAGTTTACCGGCCGCGATTATTACAAACACGCTGAACAAAACTAGGGACACCTCAATGAGAACGACCCCAAAAGTTTTCCCTTCAGCTCGGCATTATCTATTCTTTAAAACAAGAATCGGTTGCCTACATTCATCTTTATCAAATAAATCATCATTAAAACCAAAACTGTCTAAAAGCTCCCATCCTTTTATTAAGAGTGGAAATCTAATCCGTCCATATATTCTATGTGCATTCCAAACTAAATAATCCCTGCCGATAGGAACCGAAAGATATAATATGCCCTTGGGCTTGATCATTTTCTTTGTATACTGCATTGATTCTAGATCACCTTCCGGATTCAGTCTGTCGCCATATCTACCCAGCCCATTATGTTCAAATGACGAAATAGAGAATGCTGCGTCAAAAACAAATGGTTTCTTTCTATACTCGTCTACTGTTAAGACAGTTAAGCGATTGTCTGCTGATATGATTTTATTATATTCAAGTTTTTACCGCCCACACTATATTTTTCCAGAGCTTGGTAAAAATAGAGATCCGTCTCTCCATAGTAAAAGGATTTCTTTGCCCTGATCTCGTTAATAAAAGTAGCTACGCGCTCTTTCGTATAGACCTTAGGCTTAACAGAACTATATGAATCATCCAGATACCACCATGCTAATTTAATGCGCCTATTCAAAGTATAGCGATTAAACAATTTGAATGGAATAAACAGAGGCGGATGATATTTGCCTCTGATAATTTTGCTAATTGTTTTAAGAATCAAATTACATAGAACCCTTGCCCGCCTTAATATCTTCATCAATCTCGAATACAAATTCCTCACCTTCTGACCTTCCTTTCTTTAGTAAACAGGTTGTTAAGATAGTACCACCTGTTTTTCGTACTCAAAAGGACTCAAATAGCCAAGTGTTGAATGCGCCCTTTTAGTATTATAATACATTTCA
>JAPLLQ010000033.1:0-3515 GCA_026387485.1 Candidatus Omnitrophota bacterium
TTTTTAAGTACAAGATTCTTCCTTACTCCTGGCTAAGGATTGAAGGAGATGCTACCTATAAACATTCTGGAGTTGCGGGTGATCCTGATTTTGATAACTACAATCATTTCTCAAATGTCAATTATGATGTTAATTTTGATTTTGCCCCGGAGCGCTCATTTGGATTGGGTCAGCGTTATGCGAGAAAATCAGGCAACCAATTAACTTCGAGTTTTAAATGGCGGATTAACCCTAAATGGAGATTTTCCGTTTACGAGCGCTATAATTTGAAAAAGTACGCAGATTCATCTACTTACACGATAAATGAATTTGGCAAGGGTTCTCTTGAACAGGAATATGTTATTACCAGGGATTTGCATTGTTGGGAGATGGACTTGACTGTGAATATTAGTAAAATTAATGGTTCATCGATATTTTTTATTTTTAGGATTAAAGCTTTCCCTGAAATGGAACTTAATATTAATCGAACTTACGATAGGCCTAGATAACATTGCCATAATCGGTTCAGGATATGTAGGTTTAGTTACCGGCGCTTGTTTTGCGGAATTAGGGAATAAGGTTATCTGCACGGATAATGATAGTAAAAAAATCGCTAGCCTTAAAAAAGGAATTTTACCTATTTATGAACCGGGCCTAAAGGAATTAATCGCTAATAATGTTAAGAATAAAAGGCTTTCTTTTATTACTAGTATTAAAGATGCGGTTTTATCATCTGAAGTGATATTCATTGCTGTTGGCACAACTGCGCTGGAAAATGGGGAAGCAGATCTTACAGGGATTGAAAATGTTGCCCGTAATATAGCGATTAATATGAAGGGTTATCGTCTGATAGTAGAGAAATCTACAGTGCCGGTAGAAACAGGGGAAAGGGTTAAGCATACTATCCGGACCCACCTTAAAGGCAATAAGAAATTTGATATAGCCTCAAATCCGGAATTTTTAAGAGAAGGCACAGCCATAAATGACTTCATGCACCCGGACCGAATCGTTATCGGGGTAGAATCAAAGAAAGCCGAAGATTTATTAGTAAACCTATATAATCCGTTAAATGCTACGATAGTTGTTACTAATATCAAATCCGCGGAGTTAATAAAACACGCTTCCAATGCCTTTTTAGCAACCAAGATTTCTTTTATCAATGCTGTCTCCCGTATTTGCGATAAAGTAGGCGCTGATGTCCAATTAAACGCTGGATTAGGTTATGGCGGCTCCTGTTTTCCTAAAGACTTAGATGCCTTTCTTGCTATCACTGGGCATTTAGGCTATGATTTCCAGCTGCTTAAAGCAGTTAAGACAATAAATGAGGAGCAAAAGAATTTTATAATTAAGAAGATAAAGGATACTTTATGGGTAGTTAAAGATAAGACCATTGGCATATTAGGCTTAGCTTTTAAGCCGGATACCGATGATGTCCGTAACGCTCCGGCCTTAGATTTGATATACGCTTTACAGCAGGAAGGCGCTAAAATAAAAGTTTATGACCCTCAGGCAATGCCAAAAGCAAAAAGCGTATTAAAAAATGTTACTTTTTGCGCTGATTCCTATGCGGTATGCCGCGGTTCGGATTGCTTATTTATTGCTACCGAATGGAATGAGTTTAAGGAGTTAGACTTTCTTAAAATTAAAAAATTATTAAAGAGGCCGTTAATTATCGATGGCCGGAATATTTACGAAGCGAAGAGTTTAGAAAAATTAGGTTTTCGCTATATAAGTATAGGCAGGAAGAGTATATGAAAAGTTTTTTAAAAGAATTTGAAAAGAAGGTGAAAAAAAAGGAAATTAAAATCGCGGTAGTCGGTTTAGGTTATGTCGGCTTGCCTTTAGCTTTAGAATTTACTAAGAAAAACTTTACTGTCTTTGGTATAGAGATAGATCAAGACAGGCTAATGAAGCTTAAGAAAAAACAATCATATATCACTGATATTACTACCCCGGAATTAAGAGGTGCCATTAATCGCGGAAAATTAATTCCCCATGCTGATTTTAAAATATTAAATGAATCAGATGTAGTAATCATTTGTGTGCCTACCCCCTTAAAGAGAAAATACTATCCTGACATTTCCTATATTAAACAGGCAGTGAAGGCCATATCACGTTACCTTAAGAAAAAAAGCCTGTTAATTTTAGAGAGTACTACCTATCCCGGGACAACTGATGAAGTGATTTTGCCCTTACTTGAAGCAGGCGGATTAAAGCATGGAAAAGATTTTTATCTTTGTTTTTCTCCGGAAAGAATTGACCCGGGAAATATAAAATTCCCCTTGTGTAAGATTCCTAAAGTCATCGGTGGGATAACTCAGGACGCAGGGCGCTTAGGAAAAATGGTTTATAATATTATTATTGAGAAGGTAGTTGTTGTTTCATCCACAAGGGTAGCTGAGATCACCAAGCTTTTAGAGAATACCTTCCGTATCGTCAATATCGGCCTGATTGACGAAATAGCGATGATGGCGCATAAGATGAAGATAGATATTTGGGAAGTTATTAAAGCGGCTAAGAGCAAACCTTTTGGTTTTATGCCTTTTTACCCCGGGCCGGGAGTCGGAGGCCATTGTATACCTAAAGACCCGTTATATTTGTACTGGAAAGCTAAAAAATTTGGATTTCATTCCCGTTTTATTAAGCTGGCTTCGGATGTAATTTCTTATATGCCAGAGTATATTATAGGGCGCTCTGAAGAGATGCTATCCAAGAGAGGCTTGAGTTTAGATAATGCTAAAATTTTGCTAATCGGGCTGACTTATAAGAAGGATGTCAAGGACTTAAGGCAATCCCCGGCTTTAGATATACTGGATATCTTAAAAAGAAGAAAGGCCCGGATTGCTTACCACGATCCCTTGATTCCTTTCTTGAAGTTAAATGGGTTTGATTTTAAGTCTTTGGATTTAACAGCAGAAAACCTTAAGAAGTTTGATTGTGTGTTAATTGTTACGGATCATTCCTCTCTGGATTATAATTTTATTTTGAAAAATTCCAGGCTGATTTTTGATACTCGCGATGTATATAAAGGTAAAAATTCTCAAAAGGTGGTCAAACTATGAGTAGATTTTTGGTTACCGGCGGCGCAGGATTTATCGGTTCGCATATTGTTGAGGAGTTGTTAAGAAAAAAACACTTTGTGCGGGTTTTAGATAATTTCTCCAGTGGTAAGAGAAAAAATCTGGCTGGTTTATTTGATAGAATAGAGCTAGTAAAAGGGGATATCCGCTCATTTGCCTCCTGCCTTAAAGCAACCAAGGGGATTGATTTTGTCCTGCACCAAGCAGCATTACGAAGCGTGCCCAAGTCAATGAATAATCCTCAAGAATATAATGAAGTCAATATAATCGGAACCGTGAATATGCTGGAAGCGGCAAAGGAAAATAAAGTGGGATCTTTTGTTTTTGCTTCTTCGAGCTCGGTTTATGGTGAAGCAAAAAAATTTCCCGAGCAAGAAAACTTTATTCCGCAACCGGTTTCTCCGTATGCTTTGACTAAGCTGGCCGGCGAACATTACTGTCGGATATTCAGCATTA
>JAPLLQ010000033.1:3565-11837 GCA_026387485.1 Candidatus Omnitrophota bacterium
GGCGAGCATTACTGCCGGATATTCAGCATTAATTATGGCTTAGCTACCGTATCTTTACGCTATTTTAATGTTTTTGGCCCGCGTCAATCCTTGGATGATGAATATGCGGTAGTGATCCCTAAGTTCATCACCAGCATTCTAAATGGCAAAAATCCTCCCATATACGGGAATGGTAAGCAATCCCGGGATTTTACATTTGTCAAGAATGTAGTTAGGGCTAACCTTTTAGCGGCAAAGAAGAAATTCAGAGGAGAAGTTTTTAATGTAGCTAGCGGTAGGGATTATACGGTTTTAGATTTAGTAAGGATTTTGAATAAGGCGATTGATAAAAATATTAAGCCTAAATTTTTACCTCTTCGCCGGGGGGATGTATTTAAGACGCTGGCAGATTTAGGTAAGTCCAGGAGGTTTTTAGGGTTTAAACCAGAAATAGATTTTAGCCAAGGGTTGAAACTGACAGTAGATTATTTTAAAAATGTCAAAGCATAAAACTATAGTAATAACCGGTGGCGCAGGTTTTATTGGTTCGCACTTATGCGAAAGGGCCATGAGGGATGGTTTTAAGGTTGTCTGTGTGGATAATCTTATTACCGGAAGCCTGAAGAATATTAAGCATCTTTTTGTCCAGCGGAATTTTAGTTTTAAAAAACATAATGTCACTAAGTATATAGACATAAAAGGGAAGGTAGATTATGTTTTACATTTTGCTTCACCTGCTTCTCCGGATGACTACCTTAAGTTTCCTATACAGACCTTAAAAGTCGGCTCTTTGGGCACGCATAATGCCTTAGGGTTAGCCAAGGAGAAGAAGGCGAAATTTTTACTGGCTTCTACCTCTGAAGTATATGGCGACCCCCTGATACATCCTCAGCCAGAGACTTATTGGGGGCATGTAAACTCTGTGGGCGTGCGGGGATGTTATGATGAGGCTAAGCGTTTTGCCGAAGCGATTACCATGGCTTACCATCGCGTACACAAGCTGGATACCAGAATCGTCAGGATTTTTAATACTTACGGAGCGCGGATGCGGATAAATGACGGAAGGGTAGTCCCTAATTTTATCTTTCAGGCATTAAACAATAAGCCTCTTACGGTTTACGGTAAAGGGGCTCAAACCAGAAGTTTCTGTTTTATTGACGATTTGGTAGAGGGTATATTCAGATTAATGCGGGTTAAAATTAATCAACCGGTTAACTTAGGGAATCCCCATGAATTCAGTATAATGCAATTGGCTAAGTTAGTGATTAAGCTCTCCTCTGCCAAAAGCAGGATCATTTTTAAGCCACTTCCTCAGGATGACCCTCGGCAACGAAAGCCGGATATCCAGAAGGCAAGAAAGTTGCTTAAGTGGAAGCCGAGGGTAGAATTAGAAGAAGGTTTACTTAGGACTATAAGCTGGTTTTCCTCCTAAAAAAGAAAGCCCTTTCCTTGACAATAAACCCTTTTATATGTTATACTTGTAAAAATCAAACTTACCCAAAAAAGAGAGGCTAATCCTATGCTAACTGATATTCTTAAACAGTTTAAGTGGCTGGATATTTTTATCCTAATTCTTGTAGTTAGAGTATGTTACGTCTCTATTAAAACAGGATTTCCTGTTGAAATCTTTAAATTTCTCGGGACCTTAAGCGCGATCTATGCATCTTTGCATTATTATACCCTTACTTCGGATTTTATAAGGCAGCGCCTGCCACTAGAGGCTAAAATGCCATTAGAGTTTTTAGATTTTGTTATGTTTTTACTGCTGGCAGCTGCTGCTTATTTTATTTTTTTCTTATTGCGTACCACTTTTTATCGTCTTATTAAAATTGAAGCTGTTTCTACTTTAAATAAATGGGGCGGATTAGTTTTAGGGATAGCCCGATCTGTATTATTAGCAGGCCTGGTTATCTTTTTGCTATCTATATCCAGCGTTGATTATTTAAAGAATAGCGTGAAGCATTCTTATCTGGGAGTTCGTTTTTTTAAGGTTGCTCCCGCTACTTATTCCTGGCTGTGGAACAGTTTAATTTCTAAATTTAGCTCAGGAGAAAAATTTAATAAAACTGTTTTGGATACAGAAAAAGGGTTTTTAGCTAAATGAAATTATCCCGCTTTTATAAATCAGTCATAAAATTTGGTTCCCAATGCGACCCCCGGCTCAAGAAAAAGTCAATTAAATCTTATGCTGATACAGCTATACTATATGGCAAGCCGGATGCTGAAATAAAGAAAATTTTGGTTGGTATAGATATAGAGGTAGGCGAGCTTCTCTTAGCTGACCGGATTCGCTCTAAGCAAGGGTTAGACCTGGTAATTTCGCATCATCCTGAAGGCAGAGCTTATGCTTTGCTGTATGAGGTTATGCAGTTGCAGGTAGACCTTTTAAAACAGGCAGGCCTTTCTCAGGCTGTGGCGGAAAAACTCTTAGAAGAAAGGAAGGCCGAAGTGGAGAGAAAGGTCCTTTCTCAAAACCATAATCGGGCTGTGGATGCCGCGCGGATTCTAAATTTACCTTTTATTTGCATGCATACTCCAGCGGATAACCAGGTGTATTTTTTCTTAAAACAACTTTTCGCCAAGAAAAAACCTAAAACAGTCAAGGATATAATCGATATTCTTTTAAAGATTCCTGAATATCAGGAGGCAGCCAGGAATATGGCCGGCCCGCGTATATTTCTAGGTTCTCTTAAGAATCCAGTAGGTAAAATTCTTTTTGAGATGACCGGTGGTACAGAGGGTCCTAAAGATGCCTTTGATAAGCTTTATAGAGCCGGAGTACGCACCTTGGTTTCCATGCATTTAAGCGAGGAGCATCTGAAGAAGGTCAAGGATGCTTCCTTGAATGTAGTTATTGCCGGGCATATTTCAAGTGATACTTTAGGACTAAACCTTCTTTTAGATAAGATCGAAAAAATAGAGAAGCTTGAGGTTATTGGTTGTTCCGGATTTAAGAGGATTAAAAGGATATAAAGATGGCGGGGCTCATTCCAGAAGATATATTAGAGGATATTTTAAGCCGGGTGGATATTGTGGAAGTTATCTCCGGCTACATTCCGCTTAAACGCGCCGGCCGGAATCTTAAAGCCTGCTGTCCGTTTCATCATGAAAAAACCCCCTCTTTCATGGTTTCTCCTGATCGGCAGATCTATCATTGTTTTGGCTGCGGCGAGTCAGGGAATGCTTTTAAATTCCTGATGCGTTTTGAACGAATGGAATTTCCTGAGGCAGTAGAAGCCTTAGGCAAGAAAACCGGGGTTATCTTACCTAGGGTTGATACTTACGAGAACAAAGCCACAGGGATAACCACCCAACTTTATAAAATAAATGAATTAGCCGCTGATTTTTATTCTAATAATTTGGATTCCGGGGAAGCAGGGCTCAAGGCTAAGGATTATTTATTAAAACGTGGGATGACTCAGGAGACAATCAGCGCTTTAAAGTTAGGATTTGCTTCGGATAAATGGGATAGCCTGATTAATTATCTAAGGTCTAAGTCGATAAGCCTAAATATCCTAGAGAAGGCCGGGCTAATTATTAATAAAGAAGGCGGCGGTTACTATGATCGCTTTAGAAACAGGATAATCTTTCCTATATTTGAGATAAAGGGAAGGGTTTTAGGCTTTGGGGCCCGGGTACTTGACGAAAGCCTTCCTAAGTATATTAATTCGCCTGAGACTAACGTTTACACTAAAGGAAAAAATCTCTATGGCCTGAATTTAGCTAGGGATGCCATCAGGGATAATGATTTTGTGGCCGTAGTGGAAGGTTATCTGGATTTTATTCTTCCTTTTCAAGAGGGTTTAAAAAGCATAGTCGCTTCTTTAGGCACAGCCTTGACCGTAGAACAGGCCCGTCTCTTAAAAAGATATACCCATAATGTAGTTATGGTTTATGACGCAGATAGCGCCGGAGAATTAGCGGCTTTGCGCAGCCTGGATATATTTATTGAGGAAGAGATAGATGTAAAGGTAGTTTCTTTACCTAAAGGGTTTGACCCGGATTCATTTGTGCGCAAAAACGGAATAGACAGCTTTAAAGAGAGAATCGAGAAAGCCCAAAGCCTCTTTGACTACAAATTAGGTATCTTAAAAACACGTTACAATATGAAAGAAATAGAGTCTAAGGCTAAAGTCTCTACACTCATGCTTGAGACGATAAATAAATTTAAGAACGCGGTTTTGAAATCAGAGTATATTAAAAAACTGGCCCAGGAACTGGGTCTTAACGAAGAGGCATTGTTGGAGGAGATAAAAAAGGTTAAAACCAATAAGCCTTATCAGGATACCAACGTATCTCTCGAGCGTAAACCTTTGAATATAAACCCTACGGAGAAGCTTTTGATGTCGCTGATGCTGGAAGAGAATAGCCTGATCAATCGGATTAAAGAGAGCATTGAGCCGGCTGATTTTGAGGATGAGCGTATCTCTAAGATTGTCTCAATTATGTTCGGCCTATTAGAAGAGGGTAAAGAAGTGCGGCCGCATTTATTAATGCATCATTTAGGGGATGATATCTCGCAGGTAGTTTGCGAGTCGGTTTTTATGCCCCAGAGCTTATCCTTGGAACATAAGGAAAGAGTAGTTGATGATTGTGTCATGAGACTTAAGAGTAAAAAAGTAAAATCAAGGAGAGAGAAATTGCATCAAGAGATTAAGGCTGCCCAGAATCTAGGAGATGAAGAGAAGTTAAGCCGGCTCTTAGAAGAGTTTCATTGCCTAATTAAAAAGAAATGGTAAAAATAGGAGGCTTGTAACGGGATGAAGAAAAAAGTATATGCGGCTAAAGATCTGGAAAAAATTATTGCGCTAGGCAGGCAAAAGGGGTTTCTTACCTATGACGAAGTAAATAATCTGCTTCCCGAGGAACTTTCATCTTCCGAGGAGATCGATCACCTGTTTGAATTATTAGGGAACGAGGATATACAGGTGATTGAGAATGAAGATGATAAACCCCTTGAGAAAACTAGCAGCATGGTGGCAAAAGAGGACCTCTTAAGTGAGCAGCTTAAGAGCGAGGAACGTTTTCTTCCTTTGGATGATCCGGTTAAAATGTACCTTAAACAAATGGGCTCAATCTCCCTTTTGTCAAGGGAGCATGAAATCGAGTTGGCGAAAAGAATAGAGGATGCCGAAGAAAAGTTTAAGCGCGCGGCATTAGGCACGAAATTTGTCCGTAATGAAACTATGTTTGTTGCTAATGATATCTTAGAAGATAAGATAAATTTTGAAGAAGTAGTAAAGGAAGACCTTAGGGTTAAAAAAGGAAATGTAGTCAGTAGGATACGCCGGGTAGTTAAAAAGCTAAAGCGTACCCGCAGCAACAGTTATACTATTGATTTACTTTTGGAGCTTAATTTTGTCACTTCAGTTGTTGAGGCGGCGATGCGCCGGCTTCACCGCTTAATCCGGGAGCTTGATCAGATTAACCGTCAAGGCAGGCGTAATAGGGTTAGAAAACAGGCTATATTAAAGCAGCTTGGCGAGCCTTATAGTAAACTCAAAGAGCAGATGAAGCTGATTAAGTCCAGCCATCTTAAATTCAGTCGGACAAAGAAAAAGCTGGTTGAGGCAAACTTAAGGCTGGTAGTCAGTATTGCTAAAAAATACACTAACAGGGGTCTTTCTTTCCTGGATTTAATTCAAGAGGGTAATATCGGGCTAATGCGGGCAGTGGAGAAATTCGAATATAAACGGGGTTATAAATTTTCTACCTATGCTACTTGGTGGATTAGGCAGGCGATAACCCGCTCTATCGCCGATCAGGCGCGTACGATTAGAATCCCGGTACATATGACCGAGACAATTAACAAAATTATCCGTTACTCCCGAGTCTTTGTGCAGGAAAACGGGCGTGAGCCTACCCCTGAAGAGATTTCCTATAAGATGCGTTTACCGCAGGAGAAAGTTAAGTCAATTTTAAAGATAGCCCAGGAGCCGATATCTTTACAGATGCCTATCGGGGATGAAGGGGATACGCACTTCGGAGATTTTATTCAGGATAAAAAGGCAGTTTCTCCGGCGAATGAAACTGTGCGTTCAATGTTAAAAGACGAGATGAATTCTGCATTGAGCACGCTTACCGACAGGGAAAAGAAGATTCTGGTTCTTCGTTTCGGTATCCATGATGGTTCATCCCGTACACTGGAAGAAGTAGGTAATGTGTTTAAGGTTACCCGGGAGAGAGTCCGCCAGATTGAGGCTAAGGCCCTAAAGAAACTCAGGCATCCCACACGTTCAAGGAGGTTACGCACTTTTCTGGATATGACGCTTGCGCACCAGAGAGAATATTAGAAAAGAGAACGAGGGTTGTATGCTTAATCTAAAGGATATTAAAGCAAACAGGCGGTTTTCTCTAAAAATCAGGGAGCTACCTATTTTTTTACTATGAGTGACGACACTAACTTAAATCATAAAGCAGAAGAGAGGCTCGGTGACGAGATAAAATTTTTACAGATCCGGATTACGGAACTGGAAAAAACCGAATCCCGCCATAAGGTCTCTGATGAGCTTTTGCGGAAAACCGAACTGCAGCAAAAGGCCATCCTTAATAATATCCCGGATATTGCTTGGCTTAAGGATAGAGAGAGTAGATTTATTGTTGTTAATGAGGCATTCGCAAGGTCCTGCGGGTTAAGACCGGAAGAACTCGTTGGAAAAGCAGATTTAGATATCTGGCCGCGTGAGTTAGCAGAAAGATATCGCGCTGATGATAAGGAAGTTATGGAGTCCGGGAAACGTAAGTGTGTTGAAGAGCCACTAGCCGATAAAGAGAACAAGGTACTGTGGATAGAAACTATAAAAACGCCTATTTATAGTGATAAGGGGGAAATTATTGGGACAACTGGTATTGCCCGAGATATTACCGAACGCAAAAAATACGAGGAGAAATTGCGCGAAGCCCGGGCAGAATTGGAGATACGGGTAAAGGTAAGGACAGCGGATTTAAGCCGGACTAACGAAGAATTGAGGAGAGAGATAGAGGAGCATAGGAGGGTAGAGAAAGACTTAAAGAAAGGTGAAGAGCGTTATAAAATGCTAATTGAATATTTGCCTCTATTAGTTGCCGTAATTGATGAATCTGGGAAGTTTATTGTCTGGAGCAAGTACTCGGAGAAGCTACTTGGTTATACTAAAGAAGAGGTAATTGGAAAAATATCGCAGGTTGAAGTTCATGAGTCAAAAGAAGATGCTGAAAATGTGCTGCGGAGTGCTGTTAAAGAAGGAATTTATGATGATGAGATAAAATTAAGACACAAAGACGGAAAGATCGTGCTTGTTCATTTAGTAGTCGTACCTTTTAAGGATAAAGATGGTTTTCCAATTTTTTATGGATTTGCCGAAGATATCTCAAAACGCAAACAAGCAGAAAATGAACTCTTAAAATCCAATAAAAGGTTGAAGCAGCTGGTTTTGATGGATGAGCAAACCCGGCTTTATAACCATCGTTACCTAGGCGAGGTTATTGAAGCGGAATATCAGCGCGCTAAAAGATACGCTCATCCTTTGGCAGTAATAATGCTGGACATAGATTACTTTAAGTCGATTAATGATGTGTATGGCCATCAATTTGGCGATTTAGTAATAAAACAATTTGCCCGGCAGCTAAAGAAGATGGTCAGAAGATATGATGTAGTTATCCGTTTCGGCGGAGAGGAATTTATTATTATTTCTCCTGGGTTAGACAGGGTCCAGGTATTGGTTCTGGCCCAACGCTTATTAGAGATGCTTAATTTATATAATTTTGGCGATAAAAAGCACGTGATAAAATTAAAATTGAGTATTGCCGTAGTCTCTTATCCCCAAGACCGTGCTATAAGAGGAATAGGCTTAATTAATTCAGTTGATCAAATTTTAAATAAGGCTAAAGAGTCCGGCGGCAACCGGGTATATTCTTCCTTAGAATTAGGGAATACTAAACAGCTTCTTCAAGAAAATAAGCATAAGCAGGTTGATGTGCATCTCTTAAAAGGAAAGATCGAAAAGCTGACCAAAAGGGCAAATCAGGGATTGGTAGAAGCAATTTTTGCTTTTGCCAAGACCATTGAGTTAAAAGACCATTATACCGGTGAGCACGTAGAGAACACTGTTCGTTATACTACCGGAATCTGCGAGAAACTTGGACTACCTAAAGAAGAGGTAGAGTTAATAAAACAGGCTGCGGTCTTACATGATTTAGGTAAGATCGGTATTAGCGAGAAAATCCTGCTTAAGAGAGCAAAGTTGACGAAGAAAGAATTTACCGAGATTAAAAAACACCCCCAGATAGGAGCGGATATATTAAGGCCGATCCA
>JAPLLQ010000079.1:0-5074 GCA_026387485.1 Candidatus Omnitrophota bacterium
AAAACCCTAAAAGGAATCTTTAGGGTATATATCCTTTTGGCAACCCCGCTATCCCTCACACCAGATCAGGACCGGAAGCTTTGCGCCCCAGCATTACTGCTAGTTAGCCTTTATCACTAGGTCAAAACACCAAATTGTCAATGATCCATCTTTGCTCACCATTGACACTGAGCTTAATCAGAGTGTCAAAGTGGCGAAGTGCAAAATGTCAAATTACACAGGAAGTATAACATTTTTTTTGCCATTTGTCAAGCTAGCCCAATTTAAGGGTTATCCAGGCTTAAAATCTCTTCTTTAACCTCCTGATAGCTTAAAGGGTCAATTATTCCGTAAATCTCCTGGATAGCTTAAAGGGTCAATTATTCCGTAAATCTCCTGGGCCAGGCGCAGGTATTCCTTAGCTTTATTCTTTTTCCCCAGCCGCTTATATAAGCTACCCAAATTACGATAGGCTTCAGCCAAATCTGTGCGGGACTTTATCTGGCTACTGACCTCGATTGCCTGATTAAATGACTTCTCCGCTTGACTAAAATTATCCATATCAACATAAAGTTCTCCGATCATATTGTAATCAGAAGCTAAACTGGCCTTATTGGCTTGGAATTCATCTATTTTTAAACCGGAAAGATAGCAATCCAGGGCCTTCTGATACTGCTTCTCAAATACATATAGCTCGCCAAGGTTAAAGTAATAGTCGCTTAATTCATTTTTTAGTTTAAGCTTCTCAAAGGCCAAGCGGCTCTTACGGTAAAACTCAGCTGCCGCAGCATAATCATTCTTATTGGCAAAAACCAGGCCTATATCAAAATAATCGCAAGCCAGATTATAGCGGTGGTCATAAAGATACTGCCTCTGACGGTTAATCTCCGAACTCTTAGTCAATAACTCTAAAGCCAAGGCATAATTCTGCTTGTCTATATTCCAAACTGCCAGCTTGCGCATGGCTATTGCTTCATTCAATTTATCGTTATTTTTACGGGCTAGCTCAATCGCCTTATTATAGAAATCCAAAGCCTTCTGGTATTCGGCGTCTAAATGATATAACCAGCCGATTTGAATATAAGCAAAGGTAATGTGTTTTTTGTCCTGCCTTTTCTCGGCCAGGAGCGCATAATCAAAATAGGTTTTAAGGGCACTCTCTTTGTCTCCCAGCCTGTAGTAGGCATCGGCTAGAAGCGGATAGATACCTAAGAAAAGCCGGTCCTGGGTAATAATCCGATTTCCCAAGGCAACGGTTTGCTGATTATTCCCTTTATTAAATAACTTTTGCGACTTGGCAAACAAAAAATAGGTGCTCGGATTTATACTCGGGAGCCAAATATACAGGCATATGCATATTGTAACTAGCGCCAATAATGCCAAAGAAAAACCGATAATCCTTTTGTTTATCCTAGGCTTACCCCGGGATAGCTTGACTTTGGGTTTAAATAGAATATAGGACGGGTCACCGTAAAGTAAATAATTCGCCCAGTGCATGCTTATTATGCCGTATTCTTTAACTAACCTGAGCCTCGCTAAACGCATACTCTCGCCTACGGACCTGCCTAAAATTAAATAGTGATAGAATTCTTTAGCAAAACTAAGGCTGGCGGAATCCTCTATCCTGCGGATTGAGCCGATATAATGGCGCACTCCGGAAAACAAAAATGCCGCGGCCAGAGAATAATTTTTCTTCTGATAATCTGCGTCAACTATCGCTTTGTTGCTTTTGGCAGAGTGGCAGGCATTGGAAAAAATCAAAGCCGGTAAAGATACGGTCTGGCCCATACTTAAAATATCCTGCACCGTAAATTTTCCGTCGCTTAAAACCCAACCGCTATTTTTTTGGTTGGCAGGCTCATATTCGCAGTGGCCGGCAAAATGGACAATATCATAATCGCAGAGATTTTTCTTCAGGTAAAGCCTGTCTATATTTGTCGATTTAAAATCAATGCGCACGCTTTTGCTTCGGTGATCAAACTGGTTTTTGATATTTAGTCCCTCTAAATACGCGGCTTTTAAGTCATTGGTGGGATTAGCCAAAATCAGCATTTTGGATATATGCGAGGGGCTACGGTATTTTAAATCCGGGCCTTGGGCTTTAGTTTTAACTAACCTGCCTAAGCTAAAACGTAAACCAAGAAAATTTGTCCCATCATAAAGAAGCTCCCAGGGTATATTAATTAACTCTTCATCTATAGAAAGGATCAAAGAAAGACTAAGGCTGGATTTTAATTTCTCTTTTACCGGCCGGGTTAATAAGTGATCCCAGAGCGCTTGAGCTGTTTTCTGTAAACTTTTAACTGCATGGGCATCTTGAAAATTAGCCTTATTTAATATCTGGGTTACTTCCTGGCATAACCTTTCAATCTCCCTAAAATCAACTTTTTGCTGGCTGTAGTGTTTTAAGGTTGAAGTAGCCTCTGCCTGTTCAAAGAGGCTCATCTTAAGCAGATCAGGCTGACGGATTACTTCTAAGACTAGAATACTATCCTCTGGCATAGTTTATTAAACTTTTACCTCTAATATTACTAAAGCCAGTGTTTCATTGCCGCTATTTATCTGGAGTTGGTATCTCCCTAGATGCAGGTGTTCAAAAGTTACTACACCCGAATCAACTAGATAAGACTCTAATTCCAAACCATCTTTAATCAGGGTTACCCTTAGCTCCTTAAGCAGGCTTGCTTTAATTTTTTCTTTTATCCGGATAATGGCGTTAAAGTATTCTCCTGCTTTATTCTCAATGCGCACCTCGACACTGATATCTTTAAAATCTTTTAATATCGTTACTTCGTCTTTAAAATCCCGGATATTCCGAGCCCGTAAAACCGGGGCCGGGACCAACTCCTGGCCAACGAGTATATCTCCGCTAACATTGATTATCTCAAGTGTTTTTTCTCTCAGCCTTAAAAATATCTCAAGCGCGCTAAATTTATCCCTAAGCTTTAATCTCTCCCTTACCCGGCTCAATAACTCTTCGGGGAGCGCTATAATTTCCGGATCTATTGTCCCTAAGTTAAGGGCTAAAGCTTCGGCACAGCTATTGCAATGCAACAGATGGACCTTGACTTTCTCGCTTTGATCAGGCGAAAGCCTTCCCTCTAAAAAACAAGCAAGAAACTCCTCATCAGGATGCCAGTCTTCTATTTGCCGATGGGAGCGCTTCCAGTTCCGGTAAACTTTTTTAATCAAGCCTTCCAAGTTTTCACTCATCTTATTAGTCCTCTCCTAATATAATAGACGTAACGCCATGAGAAATCTAACTTAAAAACCCTTACTCTTAAAGCAATCCCTTAGTTTATCCATAAGCCGAGACTTCTGCATATCTATCGCGCCCCGGGAGATCTTCCAAGCCTTCCTTAATGTTTCTAACCTCACCCCCTGGTTGATATTTAACTCTAGAAGGTATTTTTCATCGTTATCCAATACTTCAATGCAATCCTTAAGGCTCTTAAGTTTTTCTTCCTGATTAATCAGCTCCGGAACCGATATCGAGCCATCCGTAAGTATATCTTTAAGGCTTGAGCCCTCTTCATACTCGGCATCAATAGAGATAGTCGGTTTAATCCGGCGCAGGTAATCTAATGTAAAGTTAATAGTAACCTGCCTTAGCCAGCTAGCCAGAGTACAGCCATTTAAAGCCTTATAACTTCTTAGCTTCTTATAATCATTCTCTATCAATGAAGAAAATAATTCCTGGAATATATCTTGGATATGGTTTGCGGAAGAGGAAAAACCTTTTGAGCCTAAAACCCGGTGGATATAGCTATAGATAAGGCGGGAATAACGCGTTAAGAATTCATCCCATGAAGAGCTGTCCCCTTTGACACATCTTTGGACGAACTCCAGGTCATCCATAGCAGATTAATTATATCACTACAGCTTTGCCTAATCTACTATTTTCCCTTCAACATCTATAATATTGTCGCGCTTTTTGGTAGCTGAGGCAATCCGGCGCTTAAAAAGGAAGGAATTAAACAAAAACAGCAGAATAAGGATGGCTTCGCTAGCCAACCAAAAAAGCGGCTTGAAAAATATCCAGCCGAAGAATAAATTAAATACGATTAAAAAAGGTAAAAAACACCCGCTTAATAACAAAATAGCTCCTCCTCTTTTTTTAAAATTTAGGAAATTTTACTGCGGACCTCATCAGGGATTGCCTGAGGCTTAAGATTCTTATCTACGCAGACTAAAACTGTCTTAGCATTAGTGAGCAGCTGATTATTCTGGTTATAAATCTCATTCTCAAAGATTATCTTCACTCCCGAGATCTCGCTGACCCTGGTCTTTATGGTCAGCGTGTCCCCGTAGACAGCCGGAGCCTTATAATCAATCTCTTGGCGGGCAACCACAAACATCGTCCCTTTTTCAGCCAGTTCTTTAATTGAGAAACCTCTCTCGCTAAAAAATTCCGTGCGCGCCTCTTCCAGAAAATTCAGGTAGTTGGCATAATAAACTACTCCCCCGCAATCAGTATGGTGGTAATAGATTTTTATTTGAGTAGCCATCTTATTTTTTGGTACTTTGTTTTACCGCCATATCCAAAGCTGTTTTTAAAAGTTCCTGGGTATCCGAATACACGCTTAACTTAGCCACAAAAGCATTGATCCCTAATTTTTCAGCATCCTGCATCGCCGTAGGATTGGGATATGCTGTAAACATAATTACCGCTAGCTTCTTATTTACCTTGCGTATCTCCCTTAAAAGATCCACCCCATCCATATCCGGAAGCATATAATCTAAAATAGCGATATCCGGCTTATCCTCCTTCAATACCTCTAGCGCTTCCTTGGCATTCTTGGCAATAAATAATGCATACCCCCAGCTTTCAATCCGGGTTCCGATAACCTTGAGGATATCCGCTTCGTCATCGACAAATAAAACTTTTATTTTCTCCATGATAATACTCTCCTTATTTTTGAAGTAATTTTGCGACTTTAGTTAATAATATATCCGGGTCAAAAGGTTTTGCTAAGTAATCATCTGCCTTGGATTCCTTAAATCTGTGCTCTAGCTCAGCAACGCTAGCGGTAAAAAGAATCACCGGTATCTGGCCTAATGCGCTGTCTGACTTAATTCTCCTTGAGACTTCATC
>JAPLLQ010000079.1:5113-6274 GCA_026387485.1 Candidatus Omnitrophota bacterium
GCATGCGCACATCCAGCATGACCAAATCAAATTTATCTTTCTTTAATATATCTAATGCCTCCTGGCCATTGACCGTGGTGATAACTTCATATCCTGCTTTTTTAAGCCGAAAGGAAGCCACCCTTAATACATCCGGCTCATCATCAACTAAGAGGATTTTTTTGGGCATATTACAAGATCCTTCGCTCTTTAACCGGCAGTACAAATGAGAAGGTTGTGCCTTTACCGGGTTCTGAATCTGCCCAAATCTTTCCTTTATGCTTTTCAATTATCTCTTTAGAAATAGCTAAGCCCAGACCTGTCCCACTGGTTTTACGCTCGCTGCTCTTATCTAACTGCTCAAACTGCCGGAATAACCGGGGTAAATCCTCTTTTTTAATCCCTGGGCCGGTATCCTTAACTGAAACCCGAATAATATTATCGCCTAAAGATGTAGCGATAGTTACGTTTCCTTTTTCGGTAAACTTTAAGGCATTATTAACTAGATTGGTCAGGACCTGAATAATCTTATCCCGGTCAAATCTTACCAAAGGAAGCTTATCATCAAGCGCCAAAATAAGCCCTAAACCCTTCTTATTAGACACAGGCATCATATTCTTCACAATTTCCCTAACTACGCTATTCATATCGTTTTCTTGAGTATTAAAAACCATCTTACCAGACTCTAACTTCTGAAAATCTAAAACATCGTTGATTAATCGGGCTAGCCTATCCACATTTCTTTTGGCGACATCGAGAAATTCCTTCTGTTCTTCATTCAGTGCTCAGGCTGAACCATCGGAAACTATAGCAATCCTTAATTCATGCGAGACCATAGAGGTAAAATCAGATTTTACTTTTATCGCGTTCTCTAGATCTCGAGAATATTTAGAGACTTTCTCTTTTTCTTCGGTTAGGTCTTCCAAAATATTTAAGGTCGCCTCTTGCGCCTGATTTAATTCCTTAGTGCGTTCCTTAACCCTCTCCTCCAAAGTCTGGCCCCAACCCTTGAGATCCTCCTGTGATTTCTTTAAATCTACTGTCATCTGGTCAAATGCCCGGGAAAGCTGGCCAATCTCATCTTTATTATCTATGCCTACTTTATAATCCAGATTTCCAGAGGCGATAATCTCTGTGCCTTGATGTAAGCGGTGAATAGGCAGGGAAATATAGCTAGCCATA
>JAPLLQ010000117.1:0-4634 GCA_026387485.1 Candidatus Omnitrophota bacterium
GCCGGCAAAGTTCTCTCGTATTTTTGTAGTCTGCTGAAATCGCGCCTCGCGCTCTAGCGCTGAGTCGCTAGAACAGCATCGCCATCCCGCAATTACCCCACCCCTGGTGGGGCTGCGGGATTCCCAAAAATACTCGAGCTGCTTTGCCTAAAATCTCCATTCGCTCGGAACTTGCCAGTGTCATTTATATATAACTAGCTTACTTTTAGCGGATGGCTTGGCTTGATTTCGAGCAGCACGTGTGCAGCCCGAGCGGACAGGGTTCGCCGGCTATCAAAACTTAGCGAGAGCGAGGGCGAAGGCCGAGCGAAGATTTTCCTCGCTGGGGAAAATCGAGCGGTGCTGCGAGAAACAAGACAAGGCAGCCGCTAAAATGACTATGAAGTTTGATAGGATTATCTTGCTGTTATTCTTTGGCTAAGTTGACAAGGAGGGGCATAATATCTACGCCTTTGATTTCGCCGATAGAGCCAAGTTTGGCTGCTCTTTCAGAGAAACTCATTGAACCGTCGGGCTTAATATTCCCCCCTGAGGTTAAAATTGGGACGGGATCCGCAGTGTGGGCCTTAACCGCGCAGACCGTAGAGTGGTCAGCGGTAACGCAGACTATAGTGTTATTGATATCTAAATTAGCTAAAAGATTGGTGAAGAAATATTTATCAATTGCCTCAATTATATCTTTCTTTAGTTTAAAATCTCCGTCATGCGCCGGCTCATCCGGGCCTTTGATATGGACATAAATTCCGTCATATTTCTTAATTGATTCAAGCGCAACCTTAGCCCAGACAGGATAATCCACATCAAGATGTCCGGTTGACTGAGGCACATCGATAATATCCATCCCGGTTAAAAGGGCAATCCCTTTTTCAACCGGCATCTGGACAAATGAACCAAATTTCATATTATGCAGGGTGGTTATATCGGGAAATTTAGGCAGATGGTCTCCGGCATCGCGGGACAAAATCATATTCCCCGGCATCTTCCCTTCAGCTACTCTTTTTTTATTTACCGCTGCCTCATTTAAGGCCTTATTTGACTTTAGAGTAAACTCGTTAATTAACTTTGCAGCCTCCTTGGCTTCAGAAGACTGCTCATAACCGGCCATAGGCACAGACTCAATCACAAACTTATCAAATTTTTCTTTAGCTACTCCGAATACGCCCTCTCTATCATATGCCGGGTCAGTATTAGTAATCCATCCGGATAACTTTGAGCGCATCCCCCGGATAACTAAAATACCCCGGTGGCCGATGGTATTTTTAAATTCAAATGTGCCGCTGGATAAAGTAACTTTGGAATTTATCTCTTTGGATAAAGCAGTTGCTTCTTCAGTAGTAAGGTTTCTGCCTACCCGGCGGTCTTTAATAGTTTTTCCGTCTTCAGCAACCGTAGCAAAATTAACCCGAAAAGCCACATCCCCGTCATTAACCGTCAAGCCTTCGGCAAAAGATTCAAGTGGCCCGCGCCCGGTATAATATTTATGGGCATCATAACCTAATAAACTGATTACCGCGATATCTGACTCAGGAGCAATCCCTTTTCCTACCGGATAAACCAATCCGGTTTTACCTTTCTGGGCCAGGCGATCCATATTCGGGGTTAAAGCTGCCTCTAATGGCGTCTTATTCCCTAGCTCTTTTAAAGGCAAATCTCCTAAACCGTCTAAAACTATGTATATTATCTTTTTCATATTAACACTTTGAGAAACCGCAGGCGTGGCACTTCATGCAACCTTCTTCGTGACGCAGCGCGCCCCCGCAATCCGGGCAAACTCCCACAATATCTCCCTTACTACTGCTTAAATCCACAACCGCGGATACATCATCATTGGAATGTTTCATCGCTACCGGATTAACCTCTAAACTTGCCTTAGGTAGATGCACATTTACCAGCCTCTTCTCAATCACCCGGGCAATAGCATCGGCGCAGGAGAATATACGCTGGCCCTTTTCCCAAGAAGGCGAAGGGCAACGAATATTGCGCAGTTGTTCAATAATTGATTTTACTTCAATTCCCGCCCGAAAACCTAAAGAGACCATTCGCCCCAGTGCTTCAAGTTGAGATGCGGCGCAACCACCAGCCTTACCCATCTGGGTAAAGAGTTCAAAAGGTTGGCCCTCTTCGTCAACATTTATGGTTACGTAGAGATTCCCGCAACCGGTAGCAACTTTGGTTGTAGTCCCGATAATCACTTCCGGACGGGGCCGAGGGGCGATCTCCTTTTTATATTCCGCTGTTTGAACCTTAGTATCTTTTTTTTCAGCGGAACTTCCAATATTTAATACCTGCTCTTCCCGGCTCTTATCGCGGTAAACAGTAATACCTTTACAACCTAATTCATAGGCCAATAAATAGGCTTTGCGCACATCCTCAATACTGGCTTCATGAGGAAAGTTTATGGTTTTAGAGGTAGCGTTGTGCACGTATTTCTGGAATGCAGCCTGCATCCGCACATGCCACTCCGGAGAAATATCATGAGCGGTAACAAAAACCCGCTTCACATCTTCAGGGATCCCCTCAAGGTGCTGGATTGACCCGCTCTCGGCAATCTTCTCCATCAGCTCGCGGCTATAAAAAGCGCGCTCTTTAGCTATCTCCTCAAATAAAGGATCAACCTCAACTAATTTATCATTATCCATAACATTGCGGTAATAGGATATGGCAAAGAGCGGCTCAATTCCTGAAGAGCAAGGCCCGGCAATTATACTTATCGTACCGGTAGGCGCAATTGTAGTTAAGGTGGCATTGCGCATTTTCGTCGAAGCATCTTTCTTATCGTAGATACTCCCCTTAAAAGCCGGGAAAGTGCCTTTTTCCCTGCCTAATTCCAAAGATTTCTTAACTGATTCATTCAGAACAAATGACATCACCTTTTCCGCTAAAGCCACTGCCTCATCACTATTATAAGGTATATTCAAACGGATTAATAAACTTGCCCAGCCCATTACACCTAAGCCAACCTTACGGGTAAGCTTAGTGGCTTTTTCTATCTGAGGAAGGGGGAATTTGTTTACATCAATCAGGTTATCCAGAAAATGCACGGCTAAGCGGGTTACCTCTTTTAATTTATCCCAATCGATTTCATAGCGGGAGCCGACTCTCTTACAAAATACCGCTAAATTTATCGAGCCCAAATCACAGCTTTCGTAAGGAAGCAGGGGCTGCTCCCCACAAGGGTTAGTACTTTCAATTTTACCTAACCTGGGAGTAGGGTTATGTTGGTTAATCCGGTCAATAAAAATAATCCCCGGCTCGCCGTTTTTATGCGCCTGTTTTACTATCAGGTCAAATACTTCCTTAGTATTAATCTGTCTTACCGGCTTATGCGTATGCGGGTCAATTAAATCGTAAGGTTCGCCCTTCTCTAACTTCTGCATAAACTCATCGGTAATGGCAATTGAAATATTAAAATTAGTGATCTGCTTATTATTTTCTTTACAAGTAGTAAACTCCAGGACATCCGGATGATCCACTCTTAAAATACCCATGTTAGCACCGCGTCTTGAGCCGCCTTGTTTTACAGCTTCGGTAGCCGCATCATAGACGCGCATAAAAGAAATCGGTCCGGAAGCAATGCCTCCGGTAGTTTTTACTACCGCATTCTTCGGACGCAACCGAGAAAAATTAAAACCCGTTCCCCCGCCGGATTTATGAGTCTTCGATAGGAAGCGTGAAGCAGGCACTGAGCTGGCCGAGGTCTTTTCCGGCATTCATTAAACACGGCGAGTTTGGAAGAAATTCTAAGGCAGTCATAATCCGGTAAAAATCATCTTCAAGTTTACGGATATCTTTTTCATTTTTTCCGTAAAGTTTATCGGCCACGGCTATTGCGCTTGCCACCCTCCTAAACATCTCTTCGGGGGTTTCAACTACTTTACCCTGCTCATCTTTTTTGAGGTATCTTCGCTCAAGGACCTTCAGGGCATTTTCGGACAGCTTAAACGGCATGGTGTTTATCTCCTTCAAAATTTTACGGGGTTAGAATTATCTAGGACAGGTAATAATAGCATGGAATGGGAATCTTTGTCAACAAAAAATTTACAATATATGGTGTAATTTAACTTCTGCTTATACTATAGATTGTGTTAAATGCTGAAAGGCCGGCAGGACTCACGGATGACTAATTCCGTCGGCAGAATAATCTTTTTTACCGGTGCACCCTTCTTGGCAGTCATTAAGCGGTTTAATTCCCTGACCCCCTCTTCGGCCATTTTAATCAAAGGCTGCCTGACCGTGGTTAAAGCCACCGGGCCATAAAGCCCCGAAGGGTTATCATCAAAACCGACAATCGATAAATCAGTGGGAATATTTCTCCCTAGTTCTCTGGCCACAGCCATAACTTCCAAAGCCATAGAATCCGAAGCCACGAAAACCGCGCTGGGAGAATTGGGTATCTTAAATAATTGCTCAGCCGCGCCCCTAGCCTGGCCGCGGGAATAATCTGTTTTAAATATATACTCTTCTTTTACAACAATATTATTTTTCTTTAAAGCCTCAACATAACCCTCAAGCCGCATTGCTGCTGCCTGGGTAGTCACATCGCCGCTTATATGCGCGATTTTTTTATGGCCTAAACTAATCAGGTAATTCACCGCGCTCTCAGCACCCCCCGTATTATCAACGGCAATACAACT
>JAPLLQ010000117.1:4718-6205 GCA_026387485.1 Candidatus Omnitrophota bacterium
CTTAACGTAATTATTGATAACTATACAAGGGGTACCGCTATTGATCGCTTCTTCAACCTGAAAGCGGGTGCCGATTATATCCGAGAAGATTATTCCTCCCACCCCCCTTAAATTAAGCGGGATATGGGTATGGCCGTCAGTCAGATGGAGTAACAAATCAAGCTTTAACGCCTCGCAGAGTGTGCCGGTAGCCCGGATTAATTCCAGGGCGTAAAAGGAATAAAATACGCCTTCATAACGCGGTATCACCAACGCCACAACATTGCTTTTACCAGTGGCTAATCTCTGCGCAAAAACCGAGGGCTGAAAATTCAATTCTTTGACCGCATCCATCACCAGGCGCCGGTTCTTATCCTTGACCGTGCCGATTTTATTAATTACCCGGGAAACTGTAGTAATAGAAACCCCGGATAGGCGGGCAACATCTTCAATGGAAATAGTTGTGGAGGGAGTTTTTTTGGTCCGAGTCATTTATATAAAGCCGTTTCTATCTAACGATATCCCCGATTTTAACCGGAGTTCCTTCTTTCTTGATATCGCAAGCACTAATATCTCGCCTGACCTGAATTGCCTCAACGCTAGCTATGGGCTTATCTGATCTATATATCTTAAAACTATCTCCTATTTTAACACCGGAATCTTCCCCTAAATCAATAATCACAAAATTATTATCCCTATTTACCGCCAGGACTCTTCCTTTAAGTGAAGCGCCTGTCTCATCCATATCCGCAGACTTATTTACCTGCGGTTTAACTACAATAGCCGGCAATTCCACTGCATCCTTTTTTTCCTCTTTGAAGCCAGAATCAGTTTTAGCGCTCCCGATCTTATCTTTGATATCACCAATCTGAGAAATTTTATCTGTTAGTATCGTTTCCATTTCAGAGACTCTGCGCTCAAGACTAGCCCTATCTTCCTGTATATCCTGCAGTTTTCTTTCCAAAGTTGTCTTACGTGAGTTCAAGCTTTTTAATTGCCGGTTTAATACTGCATTTTCATTTTTTATCATCCTGTAACTATCCTGAATCTGAGTCTTGTCGTTCTTCTCCCTGACTAATTCCTGAGCAATACTATCCATTAATTTCTTATTGTAATCTAACTGGCGTTTTAAATCACCGTTCTCGCGCTTTAAGCTATTCAAGTCTAATTCTATAACACCCTTTTCCCGCTGCAGTTGTTCGTTATTTATCTGAATTGATTTTAACTCATTGCCGATACTACTTAACTGTAGCTCCAGATCAGTCTTGGCTTTTAATATACTGGCCCAATAAGCATCATTAGTTTGAGGAACCTCTTCTTGGGGAGAAGCCATTACTTGAGCCTGCCGGGATTTTAGTTTCTCGACTAACTCTTCCTTGGCTTTATTAAGTAATTCGTACTTCTGTTTTAGCTCGGCGTTCTCGCCGGAAGCCCTCTCTAAATCCCTATTTAAAGAGCTGATTTTATTTTCATAATCCCGCAAACTAACAGAGATTTTATCCAATTTA
>JAPLLQ010000105.1:0-22090 GCA_026387485.1 Candidatus Omnitrophota bacterium
TCACCATTAATACTGAATTAGGCGTGCTCTGTACATTTAAACCTATAATCTCGCCGTTTCAGAAAAAAATTAAATATATATTTTTAGCTAATGTTGACCCGGATATTCAGAGAAATTTGCTAAAGCATCTTTCTTCGCCGAAACTGGTAGCTTTAGATAGTATGAATTATTGGATAAAGCATAAGCGCAGGTCGCTTTTACGGCTTTTGAGAAAGGTAGATATATATGTAGCTAATGATCAAGAGGCAAAAGATTTGTCCGGAGAGACCAACCTTATCCGCTCAGCCAAACGGCTTAAGGATTTAGGCCCGCGGATGATTCTAATTAAGAAGGGTGAACACGGAGTTTTATTCTATGACGGTAAATTTGTTTTTTCCCTGCCTGCTTTTCCCCAAAGTAAAGTTATTGATCCTACCGGAGCCGGAGATACCTTTGCCGGAGGGTTTATGGGTTATTTGGCTAAGGCTAAGAAAATCAATGAAGCAACTATCAAAAGAGCGTTGGCCTTTGGTACGGTTGCCGCTTCATTTAATATCGAAGGTTTTGGTTTAGAAAAGACAAGCTCCTTAACTTTAAGAGATTTAGAAAAACGATTAGGCCAATTTAGGAAGTGTTTTTCATTTTAAGAAGGAGGGTTTATGCTAGAGGAAAAAATTCTTAATGATTATAAAGAGGCAATGAAGGCCAAGGATACTTTAAAAAGTTCGGTTTTAAGTTTCCTGCGCGCTGAGATGATTAATGTGGCTACCTCCAAGAAAAAAGCCAAACTTGATGATGGCGAAGTTATCCCTGTGATTAAGAAACAGATAAAGCAACGTCAGGATTCAATTGAGCAGTTTACTAAAGGAAACCGCTTAGAGATGGCGGGTAAAGAGAATAAGGAGTTAGGAATTTTAAAAGCCTATCTTCCTGCGGAACTTGCGCTTGAAGAGATTAAAAAGATAATTGAAGAAGCAATTAGTTTGACCCAATCTGTCACAATGAAAGATATGGGTAAAGTAATGAAAGAGGTAAATCTAAGAATAGCCGGACAGGCAGATGGCAAGTTAGTCAGCGATTTAGTCAAGGAAAGGTTATCTAAGCCGCAGGCCTAAAAAATAGGAGGCAGAATGGTTAAGATTCAGGAGATCAGAGTTGTAGATTTAGATACCAAGTCATTCATTAAGGAGAAGGCAAAAGAAATTTCAGATATGGTTGGCAGTGAGCTAGCGATTAATGCCTTATCCGGCGGAGTGGATTCTTCCGCGGTTACAATGCTGGGACATAAGGCATTAGGCAAGAGATTAAAAACTTATTTTATCAATAATGGGCTTATGCGCCGGGATGAGCCAGAGCAGATTGTTTCTATGTTTAAAGAGTTAGGTGTAGTAGTAGAAATAGTAGATGCCCAGGATAAATTCTTTAAGGCCTTAGCCGGTATAACCGATCCGGAAGCAAAGAGAGAAGCAATTACCCAAGCATTTTACAAAGATGTTTTTGCCAAGCTGGTCAGGGAAAGGTTACAAAATTATTGAACCATTAGTCCAGTTACGTAAGGATGGGGTAAGAAAGGTAGCTGAGGCAACCGGATTGCCGAGGTCCATATTTAACCGAATGCCTTTTCCCGGTCCGGCTCTGGCTGCCCGGATAATCGGTGAGGTAACCGTGGAAAAAATAAATATTGTTCGTTTGGCTACTGCGATTACTGAAGAAGAATTGGCTAAAACCAATGCTTTTCAATATATGGCGATTCTGCATCAGGACCGGGTTACCGGTGTGCGCGCCGGTAGGAGAGATTTTGGCCTGCAGATTGAAATCAGGTCTTGGGATAGCATTGATGCCCGCAGTGCTAAGCCTACTAAACTAGCCCTTGAAACATTGGAGAAGTTAGCTAACCGGATAGTTAGCGAGGTAGATGGGGTAGTCAGCGTCACCTATAATATTGCCTCCAAGCCGCCTTCAACAATGGAAGCGGTTTAGATTTTTCTGGACAGGGAGTATTAAGTATGTTACTTTAATGCTTCCTTCCCTTTTAAGCTATAAATAATTCTTTATTGATGGATACCTATTTTCTGAAAAACGAAGATATTTTTAAGTTTTATGACCATATAAATCAGAAATATGATCTTTTTGTCCCTCTTAAGCTTAAGACCACGCTTAAAGTTAAATGTGATTATGGTTTTGACCTACCCTCTGAAGACTATTACCTAAAGAAATATTCTCAAGCCGATAAAGCAGAGATTGTTTTTAATGATTACCGGCCTATTGAGCCGGCGCGTACTTTTTTTACCCATTTTAAGGAAGAGATTTGCGCTTATTTCGCTGATGACAAAGAAAAGAGTCTGAAAGAAAGGCCGATAGCCGTATTTGGTTTAAAGAACTGCGATCTTTTCTCTTTAAAGATCCAGGATTTTGTTTTTTTGGGCGGTTCTGAGCCGGATCCGGTTTATAAAGAGAGGCGGGAAAACGCCTTAATTATTGCCAGCGACTGCCTGCATTTTAAAGAAGCCTGCTTCTGCCGGGCATTTGATATCAACCCGCATCCTACGGAGGGATTTGATTTTAATCTTTCTCCCCTAAATAACGGATATGTAGTTGAGGTAGCTTCCAGTAAGGCCAAGGTAATCGCTGCTGCTTTAAAAGATATATTTACCCCGGCAACTTTGGGGCAACTTTCCGGAAGGTCTGCGAAGAGAGAATCAGTTATCCGCCGGCTGGATGAACATTTAGACGCTCATAAAATCCCCAAAAAAGAGATACTGAAGGATATAGTTGTATCCGGGTATAATTCTCCTGTTTGGCAGGAACAGATGCATACCTGTGTTGAATGTGCCGGATGCGTGTTAATGTGTGATACTTGTCATTGTTTCTTATTGGCCGATGAGGCTTTAGCTGAAAATGCCAGGCGTTTACGTCTTTGGGATGGCTGCTTATTTAAAAATTTCACTAAAGTTGCCGGAGGAGCGAATCCGCTTAAGATGCGCTATATGAGGCTGCGCAACCGCTATTTAAAAAAGTTCAATTTCTTTATTGATAATATGGGGATACAGGCCTGCTGCGGCTGCGGCAGGTGCATTGATGTCTGCCCCGGGAAAATCGATATCCGTTATATTTTAAGAAGGTTATATGAAGAAAAATATCTACCAGCCGCTTAAGGCTACTATTGAAGAAATAATTCAGGAAACCCCTACGATTAAAACTTTTAGGCTTAAGCCTGAAGCGGATTTTAGTTTTGCCACCGGACAATTTATTGAATTAACTCTGCCGGGTATAGGCGAAGCGCCCTTTACTCCTTCATCTGACCCTAAGGTGAAAGACAGGCTGGAGCTAACGATAATGAATGCCGGCCAGGTTACTTGCGCATTACATAATATGAATAAAGGTGAGGTAGTTGGTATCCGCGGGCCCTATGGCTTAGGCTATCCGCTGGATAAATTTAAAGGTAAAGATATCCTGATTGTCGGAGGCGGCGTAGGTTTAGCGCCTTTACGCTCGCTGCTATTTAGTCTTTTTAGCGATATTGATAAATATAATAAGGTGATCGTCCGTTACGGCTCGCGTTCTCCTTCGGATATCGTTTATAAAGATTCAATTCCCAAGTGGATAAAGAAGGATAAAGTGGATTTCTTAGTCAGTGTAGATGTGGGGGATCCCTCTTGGGCCGGAAACGTAGGCCTAGTAACCACGGTATTAAATAACCTTCCAGTAAACTTAAATAATGCAGTAGGGATTGTCTGCGGCCCACCAATTATGATGAAGTTTGTGACTTTGAAATTACTGGATTTAGGTTTTAAGCCTGCGGATATTTATCTATCTATGGAAAAGAGTATGTCTTGTGGTTTAGGTAAGTGTGGGCATTGCCGTATCGGTAAGTTTTATGCTTGTAAAGACGGCCCGGTATTTACTTATGAACAGTTAAAGGGTTTACCCGATAATTATTTATAGATTTAGATATCTGTAATCAGTGTAAAGAATGCAGGGTTGCCTGCGATTATTTTTACCATCCGCAGAATAATGGCATTACATCCTTACGCGAATATGCTACTTTCGTTACGATCTGCCGGCACTGCGAAGAAGCGCCCTGCGTGAATTCCTGTTATCATAATGCCCTGGAGCGCGCTTCCGACGGTCACCTTAAGCGTTATAAGATGCGCTGTACCAGCTGTAAGTCCTGTACTATTGCCTGTCCTTTCGGCGTGATTTTAGAGAATTTTATACCCTATTTAGATTCTAAATGCGATTACTGCCTTGGCAAGTTAGAAGAACTTCCTAAATGCCTTACCAGCTGCCCTGAAAAGGCAATAGAAGTTAAGGAGATAGAGGAGAATTTAGAGAAGGATATTTACTTTGTCGGAGAATATCTGGCTGTGCACACCCGTAAGTGGTCAAGGGAAGATGTGCAGCTACCGAAGAAAAAATGAAATTACTTTTTGATTATTTAGTTTTTCCCGGGTTTTTATTCAGTGCGGTAATTGGGCTTTTAGCCGGCTGGATTGATAGAAAGGTCAGCGCGCGGCTACAATGGCGCGTAGGCCCTCCCTGGCATCAGAATTTTACCGATATCTTTAAATTATTAGCCAAAGAAGTAATTGTGCCGCAGGGAGCTAGGTTTACCTTTTTATTATCTCCCTATCTAGGCCTGATAAGCGCGGTATTTGTGGCGGCTAACCTAGGCAGGTTTATAATTTCGCCTCTGGAAAGTTTTAGCGCCGACCTGATTGTAATTTTATACCTTTTGGTTATTCCGGCGATAGCCCTGATTATCGGTGCTTCCTCCTCGGCTAATCCCTTGGCTTCAGTAGGCGCATCGCGGGAGATGAAATTAATTTTAGCCTATGAACTGCCGCTTATCTTGGTAGTAATTACCGTAGTTATTAAAAGCCAAGGCGCGTTACAGATAGGCCAGATTTTAATCCAGCAGGTTACTTTAGGTTCAAATATTTTTTCTCTATCCGGAACCCTGGCTTTTCTTACAGCGCTACTGTGTATGCAGGCAAAATTGGGATTAGCACCTTTTGAGGTTTCCGAAGCTGAACAGGAAATTATGGGAGGAGTTTTAATTGAATACTCCGGTCTGCCGCTTGCGGTATTCAAGCTAACTAAAGCAATAATGCTTTATGTAATGCCGGTTTTCCTGATAGTGCTGTTTTTGGGCAAAGATTTAAGCCCGCTATTCTTGATAACCAAGTACTTAATTTTGTTAGTCTTAATTATACTGATTAAGAATACCAATCCGCGTTTAAGGATTGACCAGGCTTTAAAATTCCTTTGGCGGAAACCAAAGCTTTAATTAAATCAATCTGGGTTTTTCATGTGAGTAACGGCTCATGCAATAACTGTGATATTGAGATCTGCGACCTTTTTACGCCCCGGTTTGATGTGGAACGTTTTGGAATACAATTAATTGGTTCAGTCCGGCATGCTGATCTTCTGCTTATTACCGGAGCGATGAACAAAAAATCAATTCCCCGGATGAAAAAAATCTATGAACAGGCAGCCAAACCCTGCTTAGTCGTTGCCTGCGGAACCTGTGCCTGTTCCCAGCATATGTTTAGGGATAGTTATAATGTGGGCGAGCCTTTGGATAAGATTTTGCCGGTTGACCTTTATATCCCGGGTTGCCCTCCGAAACCAGAAGCAATCATTTCCGGGATTTTAAAATTAGTCAGCAAAATTAAGAAGGGAAAATAGTCTATGGATATGCGCGAGAAGATTAAAGAAAAATTAGGGGATAAGATTATTGAGTGGTTTGAGTCCTCCAGTAAAAGGATATACCTTAATATAGATAAGAAGGATGTTTTTAAGGTAACCGAAGTATTATTTAAAGATTTGGGCTTAAGGTTTATTACTGCTTCAGCCAGCGATATGCCGGAAGGGTTTGAGATTCTCTATCATTTTAGTAATGATCCGGCAGGAGAGGTTTATTCAATGAGGGTTTTGCTCAAAGATAAAAATAAGCCTATGCTGGGGATAAATTTTAAGGGCCATCCGAATTTAAAAAAACTGCTTCTTGCCGAAGATTGGCCAAAGGACAATTATCCTTTGAGGAATAAATAATGAGCCATAAAATTATCGTTCCAATCGGGCCATACCATCCTTTACAAGAGGAGCCGGAATTTTTCCAGCTTTACGTCGAGGGTGAAAAGGTGGTTGATATCGATATTATTATCGGATACAACCATCGCGGGATAGAAAAACTTTCCGAATCCAAGCATTTTGATCAGGTCGCTTTTTTAGTGGAACGGATCTGCGGGATCTGTTCTTCAAGCCATCCTTACGCTTATGTTTTGGCGGTAGAGAATATTTTAGGGGGAGAGCAAAATATTGTTCCGGAGCGCGCTCTTTATATCCGCACGATCATCGATGAATTACAAAGGATCCACAGCCATCTTTTATGGTTAGGGCTAGCCGGGCACTTTATCGGTTATAATACTATTTGGATGTGGGCCTGGAAATACCGCGAGCCGGTATTGGATTGTTTCGAAATAGTCACTGGGAACCGGAATAATTACGCTATGTTTAAAATCGGCGGAGTGCGCCGGGATATCCAGGATGAAAATATCCCCGTCTTAAAGAAGACACTTGATGAATTAACTCCGGCTTTAGATTTATTCCGCGGCGCGATTATGGATGACCCGGTGATAAAGGCAAGGCTTAAAGGAATAGGGATTTTAACTAAAGAGCAGGCAATTGACTGGTGCGTGGTTGGCCCGACTGCCCGGGCCTCCGGGGTCAATATTGATATCCGGCGTGATGAGCCCTACGGCGTATTTGACCGGATAGATTGGAATGTGATCCTAGAAAAAGAGGGGGATATATTCGCCAAGACCATAGTGAGAATCCTTGAGCTTTACGAAAATATAAAAGATATTCCGCCGGGTGAAGGTATCGGCAGGGTGGAAGCTCCGCGCGGTGAATGTTTCCATTATATAAAAAGCGATGGGACCAACCAGCCGGTAAGGCATAAGATCCGGGCTCCCAGTTTTATGAATGTGGCTTCCGATAAAGTTGCTGCTGTAGGCGGGACGATCTCCGATGCGACCATTACTTTGGCTGCGGTTGACCCCTGTTATTGCTGTACTGAGAGGGTGGCAGTGGTGAATAAAAGAGATAATCGCAAGGTCATGAATGGCTGGGACCTGATTAAATTATCACAGCAGAAGACCTTAAAACTAAAGGAACAATATTATGGCAGACCTAAATAGTATTAAAGAAAAAGTTAACCAGATGGCCCGGGCCGCTCTTTCTATGTGGAAGCTTACTTACGAGGCATTTATTGAACATGATGTGGATTTAATTACCAAGGCGCTTGATGAGGAGAATAAGCTAAATGCCTTAGAAGACGAAATTAATGGTGGTATTGTTAACTTGGCTCAAGGAAGTTTTTCGCAGGATGATAAATTTAAAATTACGCTCTATGCGGATATAGCTGCGGATTTTGAACTTATCGGAGATTACTGTAAGGATATTCTTGAGAGGATAGAGATGAAAATTGAAGAAAAGCTGCTTTTTAGCGAAGATGCTGTCCAAGAGTATAAAGAGCTTTATAATAAAACAAAGGTTGCGCTGGAAGAAGTGGTTTTTGTTTTAGAGAAAGATAATCCCGCTTTAGTAAAAGAAGTTCTCAGGGACCAAGAGCATATAGATAGCCTGGTGGATAAATACCGGCAACACCATAATCAGAGGATGATTGAGGGTAAGTGTAGTCCCCTTGGCTGCAATATGTATTTAAATATGCTGGATTTTACCGCAGCGGTGTATTACCATGTCAAGAAGATAGCCAAGAATTTACTTAAGATAAAATAATGCCTAATCTTTTCTCTTACCCTTTCTTTAAATTAGACCAGCTTAATAGTTTTATAATTTTAGCTATTGGGCTGTTTACAATTTTAACTCTTATTTATTCCTCTAGGTTTATGAAGGGAAAGCCGCAACTCATCCAGTATTACACCTATATTATCCTGACTGCAATTGCAGCTGTCGCAGCAGTCCTTGCCAATAATCTTATCTTGCTTTTGGTATTTTGGGGATTTTTAGGTTTGACCCTCTATCTTTTAATCAATATGGGTGATGAAAAGTCGTTTTTAGCCGCTAAGAAGACACTTATTATTGTCGGCGGGTCTGATGCCTTAATGATATTCGGCATAGGAATTGTTTATTATTTTACTAATAGTTTTCAGATGGATAGAATAAGGCTGGAATTAAATAACGGCTTATTAATTTTTGCCTATATTTGCATTGCCATTGCCTGTTTTGCTAAGGCAGGCGCAATGCCGTTTCATTCTTGGGTTCCCGATTCTGCTGTAAGCGCTCCTATTCCAGTAGTGGCATATCTGCCAGCTTCGTTAGACAAATTATTAGGCATCTATCTATTAGCCCGTATCTCGTTAAATTTATTTGTAATGAATAAGGCGATGAATAGTCTGCTTATGCTTATCGGAGGCCTGACCATAATTGCGGCAGTAATGATGGCTTTGGTTCAGCATAACCTTAAGAGGCTCCTGGGTTATCATGCCGTATCGCAGGTAGGCTATATGATTTTAGGCATTGGCACAGGTAATCCCGTTGGCATAGCCGGTGGCTTATTCCATATGCTGAACAACTCAGTTTATAAATCTTGTTTATTTTTTGGCGCTGGTAACGTGGAGTACCGCATAAATACAACTGAGCTTGACGAGCTCGGCGGTTTAGGCAAGTTAATGCCGATTACCTATGCCTCTTTTTTGATTGCAAGTATTGCGATATCCGGCGTACCCCCATTTAATGGTTTTGCATCAAAATGGCTAATTTATCAAGGGATAATTTTAAACCTTCAAGATACAAAATCTGTAGTACAGTCAATCCTTAGCGTATTTTGCTTAGTTGCAGCAATGTTCGGTTCAGCTCTTACCTTAGCGAGTTTTGCAAAGTTGCTTCACGCTGTGTTTTTAGGCCAGCGTCTGAATACTATAAAAGCCAAAGGTATCAAAGAAGTTTCTTGGGCAATGTGGAGCCCCTGTATAATATTAGCAGCTATCTGTGTAATATTCGGGGTATTTGTGTTTGCCATTCCTTTAAAATATTTTATTTTCCCCGCCGTATCAAATTATCAAATTTTAAGTAGGCAAAGCCTGCCGGGTAGTTGGTCGCCTCTCTTGGCTGCCTCGTTTATAATTTTAGCTCTGGTTTTAGGTTTTATTATATTTAAATTGGGCAGGTTAAAATTAAATTTGCGTCAGGATTCTACTTTTAGCGGCGGCGAAATAACACAACCTCAAGCAGAAAACATGGTTACGGGCATAGATTTTTATAATACAATAAAAGAAATGGCCTTTTTGCGTCCGGTTTATAAAATGGCCCAACAAGGTATTTTTGATATATATGAACAGGGGAAAAAATTTTTCTCGATTTCGAAAGTATTTCAATATTTACACAATGGTGTTTTACCTACTTATTTAATTTGGATGTTACTAGGTATGACATGCTTGTTTTTTATGCTAGTAAGATAAGGACAAGAGTATGGAATTGCATTTAATATTATTATTCATGATTTGTGCCAGTGTCGCGGCAGTAGAGAGTAAGGATTTAATCTCTGGCGTTATTACCTTAAGTGCGGCAGGCTTAGGGTTATCCTTGGCCTTCTTGATTTTAAAAGCGCCTAATCTGGCCATAACGCAATTAGTAGTTGAGATTTTATATGTGATAATTCTTATCCGCGCGATAATAAATAAAGATTTAGTATTAATAAAAGATGGTCGTTGGCTGTTTAATACAATCTCCACATTTTTATTTATCGGCTCTTTTTTAATATTTGCTTTTTTTGCTTTGAAAGAGCTGCCGAATTTTGGCCAGCCGATTATGAAAGTAGCAGGTGAGTATCTGAAAAGCGGCTTAGGCCAGACCGGTTCAGCTAACATAGTTACTGCCATAACCTTAAATTTTAGAAGTCTGGATACGCTTGTTGAAACCGCTATTCTTTTTACTGCAATAATAGGGGTCTTAGCTATCATAAGGAAGGTCGGGAAAATTTACGACCCGGAAAAAGGAAAAAGATGAGTAATGAGAAAGGGATGTCTTTAATTGTCAAGACCGTCACTCGGCTTACATTTGGGTTAATCATTATTTACGGAATCTATATTGTTTTGCGCGGGCATATTAGTCCGGGAGGAGGCTTTGCCGGCGGCGTAATTATCACACTCTCTTTTATTCTTTTAATGCTTGCTTTTGGTAAAGATAATGTCTTAAAAAAACTAAACCAATCCAGATGCCTGACTTTTAGTAGCCTTGGGGCGTTAATATTTTTATTTATCGCCACAGCAGGCTTTATAAACAAACAGAAGGCAGTTGGGGGAAAAGAACACTTCGCTATTTTTGGCGCAGGCCTTATTCCTTTATGCGATATCGCCGTATCTGTTATGGTAGGAACAGGGCTCTTTCTTATGTTTTTTGCTTTAGTCCTATTAGTGGAGGAAAAAGAGGGAAAATGAGCCTATATTTTATGTGCTTTGTATTATTTTCTATTGGGCTTTATTGTATTTTGAGGAAGAGAAATATTATCAAGATAATTATTGGTATAGTCATTGTTGAATATGCACTAAATCTTTTTCTTATTTTAATAGGTTATCGTATCCATGGCCGGGCACCTATCGTAGCACAAGATCAGGAAATCTTAAACATGGTTGATCCTTTACCTCAAGCCATGGTTTCGACTTCAATAGTTATCGGCTTGGCAATTATAGTTGTGCTGATTAGCCTTGCGATAAGAATCTATGAGAAATACGGCACTTTTGATATAACCAAGATCCGGAGATTAAAAGGATGAGAATGCTTCTGTTTTTTATAACCATTCCATTATGTGCTGCTTTTTTGATTTCGCTTTTTAACAGAAAAATAAAGAATTTAAGTGACTTTATTGCTAATTTAGCTACATTTATTTTATTTCTGTTTTCTTTAAGCAGCATTAAATTAATCAGTCTTTATAAAATTATCGTCTACAGGTTAGGCGGATGGATGCCTCCTATGGGTATCTGTTTAGTTGGAGATGGCCTGGCGAGCTTTATGCTGGTGACCGTAAACTTAATCAGTTTCCTGGTGATGATATACTCTATAAGTTATATGGACAGATACACCGATAAATGGAAGTTTCATGCTTTGTTTATGCTTATGTTAGCAGGGATGAACGGAGTAATTTTAAGCGGCGATTTATTTAGTCTTTATCTATTTTTAGAGATGGCTTCTATTTCAGCTTACGTTCTAGTTGCTTTTGGCACTGAACCTGAAGATCTGGAGGCTTCTTTTAAATATGCAATAATGGGTTCAATTGCTTCAATTTTTATATTATTAGGCATAGGGCTGCTTTATAGCTATACCTCTACACTTAATATGGCTGATATCTCCTCAGGTTTATTGAATAAACCAAAAGGTTTGCTTGTTGGTTTTGTAGCTGTCTTATTTCTGGCAGGTTTTGGTTTAAAGTCAGCGCTGGTACCATTTCATACCTGGCTGCCGGACGCACATTCTTCTGCACCCAGCCCAGTATCGGCAATTTTGTCAGGGATATTTATTAAGACGCTGGGTATTTATGCTTTAGCCAGGATTTTCTTTAACATTTTAGGTATTTCGGATAAGATACTTTTTCTCTTTATGGTTTTAGGGGTATTATCAATGGTAGTAGGCGCATTATTAGCTATGGCCCAGAATGATATAAAAAGAATGTTGGCATATTCAAGCATCAGCCAGATAGGTTATATTGTTTTTGCTTTGGGTATAGGTACGCCTTTAGCACTTTTAGGCGGGCTGCTTCATTTATTTAATCACGCTGTTTTTAAATCATTGCTATTTTTAAATGCCGGAGCAATTGAGTATTCAACCGGCTCAAGAAAATTGAGTGATTTAGGCGGATTGAATAGTAAGCTTCCTATTACAGGAGGTACTAGTTTCATAGGTTCTATGAGCATAGCCGGCATACCGCCACTGGGCGGATTTTGGAGCAAGTTGATTATAATTATCGCTGCTGTACAGACAGGACATATTGGTTTTGCTTTTGTTGCGGTTTTAGTGAGTATTATTACTTTGGTATACTATCTTAAATTCCAGAGCTTTGTTTTTTTTGGCAAGCTTAATCAGGCCTACATTAAAGTAAGAGAAGTTCCTTTAGTAATGAAATTAGCCATGGTATTCTTAGCGGGTATCTCTATTTTTTCCGGGTTATTGCTAACTCCTCCCTTTAAAGATTTTCTTCAGTCAGCTACGGGTATTTTATTGTCAGGGACCGCTTATGGGCAGGCAATTTTTGGTGCAATAAAATGATAAAGAGAGTTATTTTATTCATAGGCGCATTTTTTACCTGGATATTTTTAAGCTGGGATACGGATATGGAACATATTATCGTCGGTATCGCCATCGGTATATTTGTTTCTTTTATGACGGCTGACCTATTTGAGAAGAGAACGTTAATCTTGGTTAATCTTAAACGCTGCCCTTGGTTCTTTTATTATATACCGCTTTTTATTTGGGAGTGTATAAAAGCCAATATAGACGGAGCATATAGAGTAGTCCATCCAGATTTACCCATTAGGCCGGGGATCGTTAAGGTTAGAACTACCCTGAAGTCAGATACAGGTTTAACTTTTTTAGCGAATACCCTCACTCTTAAACCGGGTACACTGACAGTAGATATTGATAAGGAAAACGGTTTTTTATATATTCACTGGATTGATGTTAAAACTCAAGGCGTTGAAGCCGCGACTGAGTTGATTGTGCATAAGTTTGAGCGTATATTAAAGAAGATTTTTGAGTAGTTCTCTTCAACTATTTTAACCGGAGGTTTTTAGGTACAGTGAAAAGATTGCGGTATTTCTTGGGGTTAATAGCGATTGTTGCCACATTGACTATAGTTATATTCTATCCCATACCTTCTTTATTGGCCTGGCAGTCCATTTTCTTAAAGAGAGTATTTTTTGTGCTAATTCTCTGCGGCCTGTTTTGCCTGTGGCGGATATTGATAGGGCCGACAGCGGCTGATAGGGCAGTAGGTCTTGATATTATGGGTATATTAATTTTAGGTTTTTGCGCTATATTAGGGATTCCTACCGGTCGTGATTGGTATATTGATATTGGTATTGCCTGGGCTTTACAGAGTTTTATCTCCATTCTTGCCTTGGGTAAGTATTTAGAAGGAAGGCGCTTTGATGAATGAAATATTCGGCTTAATATTTATAATCGTAGGCGTTGCCTTTGATTTCTTTGGATGTCTGGGGCTGGTAAGGTTACCTGATGTCTATAACCGGCTTCATTCTTCCATAAAATGTGTTACCTTAGGGACCTCGAGTATTTTATTTGGATTATTTTTATTTAAAGGATTTAATGAGGCTGGCCTAAAGGCACTTTTGTGTATTTTGTTCTTAATCTTAACTGCTCCGGTAACAGCTCATGTGCTTTCAAGAAGTGCGCACAAATCTGGAGTTAAGCTTTGGGAAAAATCTGTTTGCGATAAATATAGCGAAGATAAAGATGCGCTATCCTAAATTAAGAGAACTAAAAGAAGCGATAAGAGCAATATTCAGTAGCCCATATACCAGCCGTTTTCCTTATGAGCCGCATGAACCTTATGAGCGTTTCCGGGGCCGGCCTTATTTTTATGAAAAAGATTGCATAGGCTGCGCAGCCTGTGCCCAGGTTTGCCCGGCAAAAGCTATAACTTTCGAAGATCATCTAAAGGGCGCTTTAGCTAAAAGGAAATTAACTATCCATTGGGATATCTGTATATTCTGCGGCCAGTGCGAGGCTAACTGCCCTACCTCAAAAGGAATTATGCTTTCCCGGGAGTTTGATTTAGCGACAACGGAAAAAAGAGAAGAGTTAAAGCAGGCAATAGAAAAAGAATTTATTCTTTGTGAGTGCTGCGGGAGTCCGGTTCTTCCTTATGACCAGTATGCCTGGGTAGTTAAAAGGATTGGCCCTTTAAGTTTTTCCAATACCTCGCTTTTGCTTTTTTATTTAAGAAGCGCGGGTCTAGCTTTAAAAGAAAAAATCATCCCTAATCCCGAAAAAAAGTTTAATCGGGCTATGCGCATAAAAATACTTTGCCCCAATTGCCGCCGGGAAGCGGTTCTTAAATCATAGTAGTATGTTTTCTTCGCTTAAAGTAAGAAATTTCCGCATCTATTGGCTGGGAATGCTGGTTTCGCTTATCGGCACCTGGATTCAGCAGGTTACCCAGAGCTGGCTGGTTTTTCAACTGACTAATTCCGCGTTTCTTTTGGGCCTGGTTGGTTTCCTAAACTCGATTCCGGTTTTACTACTTTCTCTTTTTGGCGGAGTGCTGGCAGATAGAATAAATAAAAGGGTTATTCTTATTACTACCCAAATCGCTTTTATGATTTTAGCTTTTCTGCTGGCGGTATTAACCCAGTTTAAAATCATTACTCCACTACAGATAATGTTTATTGCGGTATTAAACGGGATTATTATGGCTTTTGATGCGCCCAGCCGGCAGGCAGTAGTTGTGGAACTAGTCGGTAAAACACACCTCCCTAATGCCATTGCTTTAAATTCTGTGGCTTTTAGTTCCTCGCGTATTATTGGCCCAGCCTTAGCCGGAATTTTAGTTGCGACGATAGGGATGAGCGGATGTTTCTATATAAATGGAGCAAGCTTTTTGGCAGTCATCCTTGCTCTTTTTTATATCAGGATTAATAGTAATATCTTAAAGGCCAGAGAAAAGAGTTCAGCCTTTAGAGATTTAAAAGAAGGGCTAGTCTTCGTCAAAAATAACCGTCTGATACTGGCCTTGATTTCTCTAGTCGCGGTAGCCAGTTTATTTGGCGTGGCCCACCTTATCCTGATGCCCATATTCGCCAATGATATATTAAAAGTAGGAATTAAGGGTTTAGGGGTGTTAATGTCTAGCGCAGGAGCTGGCGCCTTAATCGGGGGATTGGTCCTGGCCCGTTTAGGCGATTTTAAATATAAGGCTAGATTCCTTACCTTCGCAAGCCTATTATTTTCCATTTCACTAATCCTATTTTCTTTATCCCGGGTATATTTATTGTCAAGTATAGCTTTAGTCTTAGTCGGCGCAGCAAGCGTTATGTCAATAGCTTTAGTAAATACAATTTTACAGACTAAGGTTGAGGATAAATTCCGCGGACGGGTAATGAGTGTATTTATGCTTACTTTTGCCGGAATGATGCCTTTTGGAAATTTACTTTCCGGTATTCTGGCCCAGAAATTCGGCGCCCCATTTACAGTTTTGGCCAGTGGTATTGCCTGTACAGTTCTTTTTATCGCTATAAATATAATTTATCCGGATTTAAGAAAAATATAAAAAGCCTAAGGCCAAAAAGCCTTGACTGATTTTATTCCGGAGTTTATAATAGCCCAGACAAAACTAAAATAATTAAAAGGGGGTCTCTATGTTTTTTAAATTTCTTCCCAGGGAATTCAATTTTTTTGACCTGTTTGAAAAACAGGCTGGCTATTGCCTTGACGCGGCAATTTATTTTAAGGAACTGGTCACAAAAGGCAGTGTAAATGAGGAGGCGATTCAGAAGATTCGGGACATTGAGCATCAGGGTGATGAAGCAGCCCATACCATTATTGACCAGCTAAACAAAACTTTTATTACTCCTTTTGACCGGGAGGATATCCTTTCTTTGGCAAAAGAGCTGGATGATGTTACGGATATGATTAATACTATTATCAGCCGGATGATGGTCTATAAGCTTACAGGGGTCAACAGGAACCTGGTTCAATTTGCTTCGGTAATTGAAGATTCAGTGCGGGCTCTCACCTGCGCAGTCAAGGGGATGCGGAATTCTAAGCACCTAAAGTCCGTATCCGAGTCTTGCGTTGAGATCAACCGCCTGGAGAATCTCGGAGATACGATGAGGGATGAAATGCTGGCTGAACTTTTTGAGAGGGAAAAAGACCCTATCGCGGTGATAAAGTGGAAAGAGATTTACCAGGATGCGGAAACAGTTTTAGATATTTGTGAAGATGTGGCTCATGTGGTAGGCTCGATACTGGTAAAACAGGCTTAAAATTATGACTTTAGCTATACTGCTTTTGATATTCCTTGCCCTACTTTTTGATTTCTTAAATGGTTTTCATGATTCAGCCAATTCTATTGCTACTGTAGTTTCAACCCGGGTGCTCTCCCCGCGCTTGGCAGTTATCTGGGCAGCCTTTTTTAATTTTATCGCCTTTCTTTTCTTCGGGCTTCATGTTGCCAACACTATCGGTAAAGGGATTATTGATATAGCGATCATCGATAAAGGGATTATCTTCGGCTCGCTTATCGGCGCCTGTAGCTGGAATATTATTACCTGGTTTTTCGGTTTACCGACTAGTTCTTCACATGCTTTAATCGGCGGGATGATCGGCGCGGCATTAGTTAAGGCAGGGGCAAAGTCACTGGTATGGAGCGGAATTTTAAAGACTATTACTTTTATATTTGTTTCACCCGTAGCCGGGCTTATTTTAGGGTTAGGATTTGGCATAGCTATCTATTGGTTATTTCGTAAAAGCGCTCCTTTAAAAGTCGACCATATTTTTAGAAAAGGCCAGTTAGTATCTGCGGCGCTTTATAGCCTAGGCCATGGCGGGAATGATGCCCAGAAAACCATGGGAATCATTGCCAGTCTTCTTTTTAGCGCCGGGCTATTGGGTAGTAAATTCCATATTCCTTTTTTTGTTGTGATAGCTTGCCATGCATCTATTGCTCTTGGCACGATGTTCGGCGGCTGGCGGATTGTCAAGACTATGGGCCAGAAGGTGGCTAAACTTAAACCGATAGATGGTTTTTGCGCCGAATCCGCAGCGGCAATTACCCTTTTTGTCTCTTCGGCATTCGGTATTCCGGTAAGCACCACTCATACTATAACCGGTTCGATTATGGGCGTAGGTTCAATCAGGCGTTTAAGCGCGGTGCGCTGGGGAATTGCCGGCAGGATTATTTGGTCCTGGATATTAACCATCCCCTGTTCAGCCTTGATATCTGCCTTAGCCTATTGTTTAGTCCGTTAGATACAGTTTTTATTTGCTTTTTGAAAAAAATTTTGCTAAAATTAAATAAACCAATGAGGGAAAGGGATAGATCCTTCGCACCCTTCGGGTGCTCAGGATCAAATTTTGTTTCACAAAATTTGAGGAGGTGAATAGATGAAGAAGTTTGTATTTATTGTTTTGGCAGTTGCCTTAACGGCATATTTATATGGTTGTGGCAAGAAACAGCAGACTTTAGAAGAGATGCAGCAGCCGATGTCTATGGAGACCATCACTACTATGAGCGCGACAACTCCTGAAGCTAAAGCTCCGGAAGTTAAACCTGAAACAGTTACGGTTGTTGCTCCTGGCACGCCGGCAAAATTAGAACCTTTAGCCGTATCCAGCTCTACCAAACCTACAGCGATCGATATTCAGGCTGCGCTAAAGAACGCGGGTTTTTATACCGGTAAAGTTGATGGCAAGATCGGGCCGATGACTAAAAAAGCAATTAGCGAATTCCAGAAGGCAAATAACCTGGAAGCAGATGGTAAGGTTGGAGCTAAAACCTGGACAGCATTAAGCAGGTATTTAAATTCCTCAACCCCTGCTGCCGCGAGATGAATTAATAGTTTTTAAGGAAGCGATAAAAAAATCCCAGCATAAGTTTTTGTTGGGATTTTTTTATTATTCGGTGCTATAATATTACCCACTATGATTCAATTCCCGCATAATTTCCTCTGGGGCGCGGCTACCTCTGCCTATCAGGTTGAAGGCAATAATTCAAATAGCGACTGGTGGCCTTGGGAGAAGCTCGTCCATTTAAAGGATCACTCAGGCAATGCCTGCAGGCATTATGAACTCTTCTCGGAAGATTTTAACCTAGCTAAATCTTTAAATCACACCTGCCACCGGCTTTCTGTAGAATGGGGTAGGATTGAGCCAGAAGAAGGTAAATTTTCTTCACAAGAAATAGAACATTACCTTAAAGTAATCTTAAGCCTAAGAGAGCGCAATATTATTCCCATTGTAACCCTGCATCACTTTACCAATCCTATTTGGTTTGCCCGTCTTGGCGGCTGGGAGAATAAAAAAGCTCCGCAATACTTCTCTCGTTATGCCGAAAAAATTGTTACTGCTTTAGCTGGGAAGGTAGATTTTTGGGTGACTATAAATGAGCCGATGGTTTATACGTATTATGGGTATCTATTAGGCCTTTGGCCGCCGCAAGAAAAGTCAATTTTTAAAACCAAGAAAGTGGTTGACCACCTGTTTTCGGCCCATGTAAAAACCTATCGCTTAATCCACGGTATTTATAAAAGATTAAATTTAGCGGAGCCCAAGGTAAGTATTGCCCAGAATATGCAGGCATTTGTTTCCTGTACTCCTACTTTAAGGAATAAAATCGCGGTTTACTTACGGGATAAATCCTATAATCTTGATTTTATAGAAAAGTCGATCAGGCGCCGCTCTTTGGATTTTATTGGAGTTAATTATTATAGCCGCTCTCAGGTAGAATTAAATGGTTGGGGAGTGAAAAATTAAAAGAATTCCCTGGGTTGGGATATATATCCTGAAGGCATATACCAGATATTAGTAGAGCTAAAAAAATACCGGCTGCCGGTATTTATCTTGGAAAACGGCATCTCTACCGAGGATGATGGCTTAAGGTGGGAATATATCCGCGGCCACCTTAAAGAAATAAACCTGGCCATGGGAAAAGGGGTTAAGGTCTTAGGTTATGTTTACTGGTCACTGTTGGATAATTTTGAGTGGGATAAGGGTTTTAGCCCGCGTTTTGGCCTTATTGAGGTAGATTATCAGACTTATAAGCGTACAGTAAGAGAGAGCGCCAAGCAGTTTGCTAAGGTTTGCCTGACCGGGAGTATTTAATCATATGGAACTGATTCAAAAAAAATCAATAATTACGGATTTTCCTTTATTCCTGGGTTTATCCAGAAAAGAGCAAAAGGTAATTGAGGAGCGCTCTAGCCTGGTTACCTATAAAAAGGGAGAGGTTATTTACGCAGAGTTCTCCAGTCCCAGCGGATTTTACTGCCTTATCTCCGGAAGAATAATGATTTATAGCATGGATAAAGAAGGAAACAAGAAGATACTTGAATATCTGCACCGGGGAAAATATTTCGGAGTTATCTCGCTTCTTACCAATGAGCCACATTCAGTCACGGCCCAAGCTACTAATGACTGCCTGCTTTTAGTGTTCAAGAAGGATGATTTTGATTTCGTAATTAATAAGATCCCCCGCCTGGCAATTGATTTAAGCCGGACTCTCTCCCGCAGGTTAAAGCGCAAGGATGTACATCAGAAGACGATTTTTGAAAGCACAGTTGTTGCGGTGTTTAGCTCATATTCTAAGGCCGGTAAAACCGTTTATGCCTTAAATTTGGGATTAAGCCTTAAGAAAGAAACCAACAAATCAGTAATTATACTGGATCTACTTTCCAGAGATAAAATTCATAGCCTTCCTCACCGGCTGGATACGGAAGAAGAAAAAATCTTTGATTTATCGGCTGAGCAGGCTGACGACCCGGGATTAGCCCAAGATTTTATCTTAAAGAGTAAATTCGGGGTAGATTTACTTTGCCTCCATTATAGCCCACAGGATGAATTATGCGTTAAGAGACTAGTGGGAATTATAAGCATGCTGGTTAATGATTACCACTATCTTATTCTGGATTTGCCTTCTTTAATGGACCGGGAGATCTTTAGCATTTTAAACCAGTCTGACCTGATCCATCTCTTAAGCGGGCCGGACCCGTTGGACTTAACGAAGACTCACCATTTGATCCAGCGTTTAAGGGATGAGTTTAATTTTCAGGAAGAAAAAATTAAAATTGTGATTAATGAATATAAGCTTACCAAAATTACTCCGGTGGAGCAGTCTGAAATATTAGGCCGGCACATATTTGCTACTTTGCCGAAAATAGAATTCAGTTCCTCTGACCGGCTGGTTTTGGATAATCCGAATAATGAATATTCTAAGGCAGTAAGGAGGATATCGCGTTATATAGGAGATTCTATGGTCGGCCTGGTCTTCGGGGTCGGAGTGGCTTATGGTTTCTGCCATATCGGCGTGTTAAAGGTAATTGAAGAAGAAAAGATCCCGATAGATATTATTGTCGGCTCAAGTATCGGAGCGTTTATCGCCAGCCTTTGGGCAATAGGAAAGTCTAGCGCTGAAATTTTAGAGATCACTAAAGAATTTAGGGAGCCTAAGCACATCTGGAGCCTGGTTGATCTAACTATCCCCTACTTTGGCTTTATTAAAGGGAATAAACTTCAGAAATTCTTAAAGAAACATCTGGGAGAAAAAACCTTTTATGATGTAAAAGTACCTTTAAAGATTATTGCCAGCGACATTAAAAGAAAAGAGCCGCGGATTTTAGATAAAGGCCTGCTTGTAGATGCGATTATGGCCTCCTGCAGTATGCCCGGGGTATTTGCCCCTTTTAAGTTTAAAGAGGATTTTCTTTTTGATGGCGGCGTAATCAATCCTTTGCCGACTGAGCCGCTCTTTAAAATGGGGGTAAAGAAAATTATCGCCGTAAACGTTACCCCTTCGCGTAAGGATATAATAAGACAGTACGAGAGGATTAAGGAAGAGATGAAGGTAGGAGTAGCGGAGAATATCAAAAAGCGGCACTGGTTTAATTTAGGCCGCTATTTTAAAGATACCTTTAAAAATAATATACTGGAGATTATATTTAGGAGTGTGGAAATTTTACAGTCAGAGGTAGCCGAAAAAGAGGGCCAGCTTGCCGATGTGGTTCTCCATCCGGATACCTCAGGGCTATTTTGGCTGGAAATACATAAGTCAGAGGAATTTGCCAAAAGAGGCGAAGAAGAGGCGCGTAGGAACTTGGACAAAATCTGGCAGGTGATTAATGATTAAAGGAGGGGCAATGGGGAAAATAAAATTATTTTCGCTAATTTTTATTTTATTTATTTTGACAGGTTGCCTAGGAGTGCAGGAAGTTGCCCGCGGCGTAGCCGGTGTTTCGACAAAAGTTTTAGAGGATACCCGAAAAGACGCAATCAGAAAGCAGTTTAATTTTGACTTGGTTACAACTCATAATAAGGTCAGGAGGATTTTAAGAGACAACGGCGCATATATTTACGCCGATGACCTAGGGAAAGATTTAATCGCGGTTTATGTTTCAGAAGCTGATACTACTCCTGTGGGAATATTTTTTAAAGAGATAAACCCCCAAAATACCCTTATTGAGGTATCCAGCCCCAGTACTTTTGGTAAAGAATTCATCGCAGGGTTAATATCTGACGGGTTAGAGGGTAAACTTAAACCGAAAATAAAGAAAGGCGAATCTGATGAGAAGAAAAAAATCTTTGGGGATTAACAGCTTGATTAAACTCTGTCATGGTATTGCCCAATCCAAAGGCTGGTGGCAGAATGAGCGTAATGACGGCGAACTTATTGCCCTGATGCATTCGGAGTTATCCGAGGCATTAGAGGCAATGCGTGCTCACGGCACAAAAGATAATATTGCCGAAGAATTGGCAGATTGCTGTATCCGCATATTTGATTATTGCGGAGCAAGGGATATTGATTTGGATAAAATCCTAATTAAAAAAATAGAATATAACAAAACCCGCCCCCACCGGCATGGAAAAAAATTCTAATCTTGATACTCTAAGTCATCTTAAGCTGCACCTTAAGGGCCGAGTGCTTATCTTAGGGATAGGGAATACCTTAAGGAGCGATGATGGTGTTGGTTCGCTCCTGGCAACCCAAATTGAAGGCAAGGTCCCCTATTTAGTCTATGATGGAAGCTTGAGCCCGGAAAATTATCTGGGTAAAATCATTAAAGACAAGCCGGATACCATACTACTAATGGATGCGGTGGATTTTGGAGGTGACCCAGGAGAATTTAGGATGCTTGAAGGAGGGGATATCCAGACGGTAAATTTTTTCTCTACCCACGATGCTTCGATATCTTTAGCGATTAATTATTTGAAAAAGAGTTTAGCCGCCGATATAATTATTCTGGCTATACAACCCAAAAGTATTGTTTTCGGAGATAGATTAAGCCCGGAAGTTAATCAAACCCTGAAAAAACTAGAGGAGTGGTTTATTAATGCCCAAGAAAAGGGATAGTTGGGGTTCGCG
>JAPLLQ010000105.1:22154-24817 GCA_026387485.1 Candidatus Omnitrophota bacterium
AGCCATTGGTTTAGGTAATTTTTTAAGATTTCCGGCTAAAGCAGCGGCAAATGGCGGCGGCGCTTTTATGATCCCTTATTTTGTTTCTCTGTTTCTACTTGGCATACCTTTGATGTGGATTGAGTGGACCTTAGGCCGTTACGGCGGCGGTTTTGAACATGGGACTGCTCCGGGTATCTTCCATAGCCTCTGGCAGAAGAACCGTTTTATTAAATATTTCGGGGTAATCGGGATATTCGGGCCTTTAGTTATATTCATATATTATACCTATATAGAGTCTTGGACTTTGGCTTATAGTATCTTTGCCTTACTTGGTAAATATAGCCACTTAGTTGATCAGGTAACCATGAAAAGTTTCCTGATGGGCTTCCAGGGCTTAGAAAAAAACCAGTATTTTAATAGCTTAGGCTGGGCATATACTTTTTTCTTGATTACTTTCCTTCTGAATATCTGGGTGATTTATTACGGGATAAAAGGCGGGATAGAAAAGCTTTGTAAATGGGCAATGCCGCTTTTATTTATTTTCGGTTTAGTGCTTCTAGTCAGGGTTATAACTTTAGGTACTCCGGATATAACTAAGCCGACTTGGAATATCTCCAATGGTTTTGGTTTCTTATGGAACGCTGATTTCTCCAGCCTCAGATCAGCTAAAGTCTGGCTTGAGGCAGCCGGACAAATATTTTTTACCTTAAGCGTAGGTATCGGGGTAATCCTAACCTATGCCAGTTATTTATCTAAGGGGGATGATGTGGTTTTATCCGGATTAACCGCAGCTTCTACTAATGAATTTGCCGAGGTAATCCTAGGTGGCAGTATTGTCATACCTGCAGCATTTGTCTTCTTTGGCCCGGTGGATATTAAATCAATCGCCCAGTCAGGAGTATTTAATTTAGGGTTTGTGACTATGCCTTTAGTATTAAATAAATTACCTTTAGCTGCTGTATTCGGATTCTGTTGGTTTGCCCTTTTATTTTTGGCCGGAATAACTTCTTCGGTCTCTCTGGCTCAGCCAGCAGTAGCTTTCTTAGAGGATGAATTTGACATCAACCGTAAAAAAGCCGTAACTATTTTTGGAATTGTTGCGTTTATATTATGTCAGCCGGCAATATTCTTTTTAAGCCGGGGAGTAGTTGATGAATTGGATTTTTGGGGCGGGACATTTTTCTTAGTCATATTTGCCACGATAGAAGTTATACTCTTTGCCTGGGTTTTTGGCACTTCGACTTCGCTCAGTGCCAATGGTGAGTGCCGTCGAACCATTGGCATGGAGCGGGCTTGGGATGAGGTACACAGAGGAGCGGATATGCGGGTGCCAAAAGTTTATAAATTTATTATCAAATATATTACCCCGTTTTTCTTATTTCTTATCCTGGGAACCTGGTTTGTCCAAGAGTGGGTGCCGATTATTTTTATGAAGAATATTTCCATTGCTAACCAGCCTTTTATAATTGCTACCCGCTTAGGTTTAATCTTGGTATTCCTGATTTTAGCGGTTTTAGTTAAAATTGCTTGGAGGAGGAAGGAGAAGAGATGAGAATCTCCGGCTGGCTACTCTTGATTTTTTCCTGGGGCCTGATTTTGGGGCTTACCATATTATGTTTCGTAAAAGTTTTCTCCAAGAAAGAGCTTAAGTAATCCTTGAAATTTAGTTTTTTTGTGGTAAAAATAGATATTCCGTAGTAAATACTTCGCCGAGGTAGCTCAGTGGTAGAGCGCGGCCCTGAAAAGGCCGGCGTGGGGGGTCCGATTCCCTCCCTCGGCATTTTGATTCTTCTCCTCGGCATTTAAATTTTTGCGTTTTATAACTTAATATCTCGCAATAAATTATGCCTTCCATTAAAAATCAAATCCACTCTGTGCCCATTTTGAGTCACTTTGCTTTGGGACTTGATAAATACATAAAAAGTGGTACACTCAATTTAACATGACACAAAGTAGTGTCGAAACGACCAAAGGCGTTCCAAAAGAGCGTCTCTTTTTATATACACGCTTAATCCCTTTTAATTTTACTAGTTATAATTAAAAGAGGACGGGGGAACCAGAAAGATTCTGGGGCGAATATCTAAAAGTTTAGATTAGGGATTCTCAATCCGAGCCCGACAGCTAACCTCGTCAGCATTGATGAGAGAACACACCAGGGAAGGCGTTCTCTGGTTTTTGTTTTTTTAGGGGGGAGATGGATGGATATTCTTTTTGTAATTATAATAGTAGGTTTAGCCATGACTTCGTTTGCGTTCATTATTCTTTGTAGTAAGGTATAGGAGGTCTATCGCATGCCTGTTATTTATTGGATTGGCGGTATTGTTTCAGTACTTCTACTGGTTTATCTTTTGATCGCCCTTCTTAAGCCGGAGATTTTTTAATGAATTGGAATAATTTTATCCAAACCATAATCTTTCTAGCGGCATTAATTTTATTGGTTAAGCCATTAGGAATTTACATGGCAGGCGTGTATGAGGGAAAACCCGCAGGGCTTAATGTATGGTTTGGATGGCTGGAAAGATGGATTTATCGATTATCAGGGGTGGGCTTTGAGCAGGGCATGTCTTGGAAAACCTATGCAGTGGCAGTGATGTTGTTTAATATAATAGGTATAATTGTAGTATATGTCATCCAGCGTCTTCAAACGCATCTTCCTTTGAATCCGATGTCTATGCCAGCAG
>JAPLLQ010000075.1:0-1206 GCA_026387485.1 Candidatus Omnitrophota bacterium
ATTAATTAAGCGCACCTTAAGGCCCTTCTGCGCTAAACTTTTTACAGCTAGTAAGGCTTCAGAAACCATTATCCCACAGGCAATAATAGTAGCATCATTGCCTTCTGTTATAGTCTGAGCTTGCCCAAATTTAAATTCGCCTTTATTCTCAATAGTGGGTATCTTCGGGCGGCCTAAACGAATATAAAAAGGACCCAGATTATTTGCTGCAGCCATAATTGCAGAAGCAGTTTGCGGGCCGTCACAAGGCACAATAATATTCATATTCGGGATAACCCGCATAAGCGCAATATCCTCTAATGCCTGATGGGTCGCTCCATCAGGGCCGACAGTAATACCGGCGTGAGAAGCGACAATTTTAACGTTAAAATTACTATAGCTTACGGAATTACGCACCTGATCCCAGGCCCTTCCGGTGGCAAATACAGCAAAGGTGGAAAGAAAGACCGTCTTGCCGCAACTGGCTAAACCTGCGGCAGTAGCTACCATATTCTGCTCAGCTACTCCGAAATTAAAAAACCTCTCCGGGAAAGCCTTGGCAAATAATCCGGTCCGGGTCGAGCCGGATAAATCCGCGTCCAAAACTATGATATTTTTATTTTGAGCGCCTAGCTCAACCAAAGCCTTTCCGTAAACATCCCGCTGGTAAAGTTGTTCCTGACTCATGCTAATTCCTTTAATGCTTTTTCAGCCTCTTCTTTTGTCGGCGCGCGTCCATGAAAATCCACTACATTCTCCATAAAAGAAACGCCTTTGCCTTTTATGGTCCGGGCAATAATAACCGCGGGCTTTGCTTTGATTGTTTTCGCCTCTTCATAAGCAGCCAGGATTCGTTGCATATTATGCCCATCAATTTCTATTGTATGCCAGCCAAATGCCTGCCACTTCGCGGCTACCGGCTCTAAATTCATTATGTCTTTAGTTGCCCCGTCAATCTGAAAACCATTACAATCCATAATCGCGCATAAATTATCGCATTTATAATGTGAGCAGGCCATAGCTGCTTCCCAGATATTCCCCTCCTGTATTTCACCGTCGCCGACAAGGATATATACCCGGTAATCTTTCTTATCTATTTTTGCGGCTAAACTCATCCCTAATCCTACAGAAAGGCCCTGGCCTAAAGAACCGGAGGCAGCTTCAACTCCGGGAGTGCGCCTATCCGGATGCCCCTGCAGCATAGAACCCAATCTCCTTAAGGTCAAA
>JAPLLQ010000075.1:1256-4214 GCA_026387485.1 Candidatus Omnitrophota bacterium
ATTCTGCCAAGACCGCATACCATAAAGGGCAGCAATGGCCTTTGGACATATGGAACCTATCCCGATCGAGCCACTGAGGATCTTTAGGATTATGCTTTAAGACAGAGAAAAATAAGGCGGTAATTAAATCTGTTGAGGAGAGGCTTCCTCCGGGATGGCCTGAGCCAGCCTTAGCGAGCATCTGAATAATCAAACGGCGGATCTCTTTAGCTTTATTTTCTAATTCTTTAATTTGAGGTTGGGTAGCGTCCATTATTTTTCTAGTGCCTCTATTTTCTTCTTAACGCTTTCTTGCCGGGGATCTAACTTAAGCGATTTTTCCCAATTTACCTTTGCATTCGACGCATCTTTCATCTTCGAAAAAATATCGCCCAGATGATCATAAATAACCGGATCATCCATTAAAGATGCCGCTCTTTGAATATTATCTTTGGCTTCTTTGAGCCTTCCCCGCTTAAAATAAAGCCAACCCAGGCTATCAATGTATGCCGGGTTGTCTGAATCTAACTTAAGGGCCTTCTTAATCATCCTCTCGGCCTGAGCCAGATTCTTATTCTTTTCAACATATGAATACCCTAAAAAATTAAGCGCCTCAGGGTATTCCGGCCTAAGCGCCAGGGCTTTCTTAAATTCTTCTTCTGAAAGAGGCTCGTTTTTTAATTCACTATAAATGCTACCCAGATAAAAATGTACCTCGGGGTCATTCGGCGTTAAGTTTGAAATAAGGCGGTAGGTGGCTTCAGCTTCTTTTACCTTATTTTGTTTCAGGTATAGCGCGCCAAGAGTTTTATAAATCTCTATATTTTTAGGGTTAAGTTTAGAGGCGCTCTTAAGCGCGGACTCATATTCGGTTGCAGCCATTTCAAAATTGTTTTGAGCAGAGTATAAAAGCGCTAATATCGCGTGCGGCTCTATTGCCTCAGGGTCAAGCTTTGAAGCAATCTTTAATTCTTCGGTTGCTTTAGCTAGATTATTTTTCTTAATCAGGCTTGCTGCCAGGTTAAGTCGGATAGTTACAGCTTCGTTATCAACTTTTAAGGCCTTCTCGTATTCCTCAATAGCCTTATCTACCTTACCCAGGTCGTCATAGAAAACACCCATGATATAGTGGCTTATAGAGGACGCGGCTTTTTTATCTAGAGCAAGAGTTTCTCCGCCTAAAGCAAGCATAGCTATGCTTGCTACCAGAAAAACCCGGAAAGGCTTATTAAACACTTCTTTTTATCCCCAGGCTCTCTTCTTTAAGTGACGGAGGCGACGACGCATCTTTTTTCTCTTATGCGTCTTGATTTTTTGTTTCTTTCTTTTTCTGCCGCAAGGCATGCTTCTCTTACTCCTTCTTAATATATTACTTTATTTAAGGGATACTCAATAATCCCCTGCGCTCCGGCCTTCTTTAGTTCCGGTATTAATACCCGCACTACCCGTTCATCAATAATTGTCTCAATAGCAAACCAACCATCATCGGATAATCCAGAGATAGTCGGTTTCTTTAATGCCGGAAGCTTCTTAAGCACCTTAGCCAAGTCCTGCTTACGCACATTCATCTTCAAACCGACCTTCTCTTCAGCGGCAATGGCGCCCTTTAAAAGCAGGGCAATCTCTTCCATCTTGGCCCTTTTCCAGCTATCCTTATACGAATTTTTATTGGCGATAAATTGAGTGGTGGATTCACAAAGCGTAGAAATCTCAATAAGTTTATTTGCCCTAAGGCTCCTGCCAGTCTCAGTCAGTTCCACAATAGCATCCACTAAACCCGCGCTCACCTTTACTTCAGTTGCCCCCCAACTAAACTCCACCTCCACCTTAACTTTATTTTTCTTAAAATATTCTTTTGTCACTCCTACTAATTCGGTGGCAATGCGCTTGCCATTAAGGTCTTTAATAGTTTTAATCCCTGAGCCCTGCGGCACTGCCAAAACCCACCTTACCTTATTCAGGCCCTGTTTGGCATAAGCTAAATCCGTAATTCTGGCTACCTCAGATTTATTCTCCAGTATCCAGTCATTTCCGGTAATTCCGCAATCCAAAGCACCATCCTGGACATAACGGGACATCTCCTGTGCCCGAAGCAAAACCAACTCAATCTCCGGGTCATCTATCGACGGAAAATAGGAGCGCTCGCTTGGGAGATTCACATTAAAGCCGGCCTTCCTGAACATCTTAAAAGTCGCTTCCTGAAGGCTGCCTTTGGGAAGCCCGATCTTCAAAACTTTATTCTTTGCCATTAATTATCCTCTTGGTCTCCAATTTGATCTTCTGGCGGGAATAGGTCTTCTCGCTCTTCTTAACCCGGGTAACCGGATTAATCCGCCAGGCCCTTCTTAATTTTATCCTTTTCCCCAACACGAATATTTATTATACGGGGTTAATACTATTTTGTAAAGAGAAAATTGCAAGTGAACAAAAAGGGCTGGAATGTTTTAAGTCCAGCCCTTAAAATGGCTCCCATCGCTAACGAGTGCCGCTACGGGTTTAGCTCACAAAACAAGAAAATCTGCTTAACGAATTTGCCAGAATTGATTAAAAGAATATCTTTTTCTATTCTTGGCCGTTTATAATCTTAAAGATAACAGCTGCTAACGCTCCGCCCGCTAAATTAGCTACGATAAAAATCCAGAGATTACTCAGCTTGCTTAATCCCATTATCGTTATCCCGATAGCCACTGCTGGATTAATAGCGCAACCAGAGATATTGCCTATTGCGTAAGCGGCTGTCATTAAAGTAAAACCTATTGCTAATCCGTAATATGAATTGCCTGCTGTCTTCTTAGAAGTTGCCGTATTCAATACAACATAAACCAGCGCAAAAGTAAAAATAAACTCCGCTATCAAGGCATTGAGGGTATTAGGGGTGGCTGCAACGATTAAACTGCTGCCTTTTATTTTTACCGCCAATAAAGAAGCGAGGACAGCGCCTAAAACTTGAGCCAACATATAAAAAGGGACATCCTTCCT
>JAPLLQ010000013.1 GCA_026387485.1 Candidatus Omnitrophota bacterium
TTAATGGCGCTGGTATTAACCAAATCGCTGGGCGGGCTTTTGTGTCTCTTGTTGGCATTGACATTATATTTTTTCCTGCTTAAAGAAAAACGACGGGACAAGATCTTCCTGTCTTTAGGCGGGGTGCTTACGGTTACGGGAATGATTTTTCTCCTGCGGATGACGCATGCAACAAACCATACCCATCCCTTCTTCTCTACCACGATGCGCCTGGACTATTGGCGCCAGGCCATTGAGGTAATCAAAAGTTCACCGCTTACAGGAGTAGGCCTGGGCAACTTCAATCTACCACTATCCCGCTACGCCCACAACTCTTACTTACAAATCTGGGCGGAAATGGGGATCTTAGGGATAGCCTCATTCTTGTGGTTGATTCTTGTAATCTTTAAAGGCGCTATTTTACGGCTAAAGAATTCTCCTGAACTAAAACAAAATGCCGCGCTATTGGCTGCTTGCGCGGCATTCCTGGCCCATAATTTTATCGACTTTAGTTTTTTCCTGCCTGAGGTTAGCCTTATCTGGTGGATTCTTCTGGGTATGCTTCTTTAGAATTCCCGCGCAAAATCCCGCCGGGTCTCTTCTGTCATTTGACTAGTGAAGAATTCCCTATAAGCCTGACTCCTAGATAATAATTCGCTATGAGTACCTTCTTCTATTTTACCATCTGCGGTGAAAAGAAATAACAAATCGGCATCTTTTATTGTAGATAGACGGTGGGAAATGACTACGGTAGACCGCCCTGCCCTTTTTAACCGAAGGGCGTTCAGGATCTTATCTTCGGTAGCAGAATCAATAGAAGAGGTGGCCTCGTCCAGAATAAGCAGATCCGGCTCTCTTGTAATCGCCCTTGCCAAAGCGACTCTTTGCTTAAAACCCTGGGATAGCTGACAACCGCTTTCTCCAATAAAAGTATCATACCCGCAAGGTAACCACTTAATAAAATCATGCATTTGCGCTATCCTTCCTGCTTCTTGAACTTTATCTTCCGTAAGATTATTCAAATCGCAGACGATATTATCCCTGATGCTTAAATCAAACAAAAGCGGATCCTGAGTGGCAATAGCAATTTTGTTTCTCAAGGACTCTAACTTTATGCCTTTTAAATCAACGCCATCTATGGTTATCTTCCCGCCTTGAGGGTCATATAACCTTAAAATAAGGTTGGCTAAAGTAGTTTTACCGCATCCGGAAGGGCCGACTATAGCTATCCATAAGAATTGGTCGAAAACAAGCCTATCTTTCTCATAGCCAAATTTTACCCCCTGGAAGAAGACCTTGCCTTTGAGCGAAATTATATTTTCTGCCCCCGGATGATCTCGAATCTGCGCATCAAGACTAATAATCTGCGCGATTTTATCCAAAGAAATTCCCTGTTGAATGAAATATTCAAACCTATAGCTTAAAGACTGCAGCAAATTGCCTAACTGAACAATATAAAGCATGGCGGCAGAAAAAGTACCCAGAGAAATCTTCCCCTGTATAATCATCCATCCACCGTAAAGGCTGATTAAACCATATGCCCCTTTGGATAAGAATACAGCGCCTAGCGAATTAAATACTGACCAACGAAAACCGTTTAGCCCTAAACGTATATTTTTCAGCAGCTGCCTTACATAAACATGCTCCTGCCATTTATTAAGCCCAAGCGCCTTAACAATCTGAACATTAGCCAAAGATTCTTCCAATAGTTTTGTCAACTTTACACGAGAACTCCAGATTTCATTATAAAGGGGGCGGATTTTTTTTCGTATATAAAGGCTCTGCAGTAAAAATAAGGGGCTTAAGGCAAGTAGAAATACAGTCAAACGCAAATTCAACCACAATGAGATAGCCAGAATAATAAATAATTTTGAAATATCAACTAAAAGAAATGGTATTTGATCGGCGATAAAATCTGCCAGGGGCTCAATATTTGAGATTCGGTATATATTTTCTCCGATAGAACTAGAACGAAAAAAACCCATATCTAAAGAAAACAGTTTCTTAATTAACTTCCGGGATAGGTTTAACTTAATCCTTACCGCTAACCGTTTTTTTAGTATATCATTGCTGAATTTAGCCAAAGCGCTGATTAAAACAAGCGCTGCCCCTAATACGCTTAACTTCAAGAAAACATTAAGGTCCTTTTTTAAAAAAGATTTATCGACATAAAGGCTAGAGAGGTAGGGGCCGATAAGGAAGAAAACCGAAGAAAGAAACCCTAATATAACCAATATTAGTATATTCTTCCTAAAAGGCCGTAGGAATCGTATGCTGTTCAGTGATCTTCTAAGCTTATTTTCCAATTGATGAATCGTAATTTAATGCGCTTAAGCCAGTTATAGCCTTGGCGCGCGCATGAGCTACTTGACAGAAATATTCTACTGGTGAGTCCAGCCTTCCGGTCTCTAAATGGGAATGTGCCGGACACCAGAGGCAGAGGTTGATAATCTCGCATCTGTCGCAACGGTTTAGAAATTCTTTATTTTCCGAACGCATATTTCGCACATTAGGAACGAAACCCAAACAAGCTTCTTCAACCAAGCCTTTCTTTAAATCATAGATACAATCCGGGTGACTAAGTGAAGAGCAGAGTTTAAAAGACCCGCCGTAGCTGACATAAAAACTTCCCTGACCAGTACCGCAGTGAAAAAGATGATCGCAGCCGTAGTGTTCGAATTGTGGGTTGATCAGCTTATCGCAACCCTTGCGTAGGGCCTCGGAACGCTCGCTATCCTGCTGCTCGATCGCAACAATTTCCTTAGGAGAAAGGCGCTCAGACTTTATCTCTTCATTTCTTTTCCGGTTGCCGTCAAAACGCAGATGCAATAGGGGATCAAAACGAAAATAATCCTTGGTATGTCTGCGGCAAAAACGCGCAATTTCCGACAACTCATCCACATTGGAACGTAAGGCCATAGCTTTAAGCCGCACCTTTAGGCCGTTAGCCAATAAAAGGTTCAACCCGCGCATAAAGGCGCTAAACGAGCCTTTGCGCCGTGTTACTTTTTCGTAGGTTTCTTGGGTAACCCCGTAAACCGTTACTTCAAGGTCTCGGGGAGGGTATTTCTTAAAAAAAGAGATATGTTTTTGCGTAACCAGCGTGGCGTTAGTAAACACCGAGGTTAAAAAACCTTTCTTCTTCAGGTAAAGGTATATTTCAAAAAAATCCGGACGCAGAAGCGGCTCTCCCCCCGTGATCAGACACCACACTACGCCCAAAGAACGAGCCTGGAGAGCAATATCACCAATTTGAGCAAAGTTAAGCTCTTTTTTCTGCGCCTCAATATTATCAGCAGGTAAGTTAACATAACAGTGCCGGCAATTATTGTTGCAGCGAGCAGTAATTTCCAAACTAAATGACACAAATCCCCTCTGGCAACGCCTTTTTTCCCAAAGGCTGAATTCAGACAGGGCTGTCTCCGTTACAAAAAGCTTGCTCATGGCACAATCTTTTTTCGTAGGCGACGCGGAATCAGGCGCCAGCACCAAAGTATACAAGGCAAAATTTTTATCCGGCTAAGAACAGCGATTGCAACCCGTTCCCTGCCTAATCCTAGAAATATGGCCCTGTCATTTCTCTTTACCTCTGAAACATATCCTAAGATATCTTCCTTTTTTACCAAACCGTCATTAGTAAAACAGCTATCTCCCTTGATAAGATAACCGTTCTCTAAACAAGCAACTATCCTGTGTATAACTAGTTTTCCGCCGGGCCGGATGAAGGCAACCGTTTGCCCTCTGCCAAGCGCTGCGCCGTTTGCTGGAGAAACAGTAACTATATCTCCGTCTTTAATAAAAGGCTGCATGCTGAAACCTTTGGCCTTAAAGCGGAAAAACGCCTCTTTGGCAAGCGCGGCTTGCATAAGCGCGCTGAGCGCGGTTGCGGAAAGTGTAAGCTCCTCTGCTCTGGCAACAAAGTAGAGAGAGTTATTTTCTTTTAACTTCAACTAGCATCTTCCTTTTAAGAAGCTCCTGCGCGATACCCACACCATCATCTTCAATTACCCCGTCAGGGCCGTCATAATCAAGCGCAAGGGCCTTTGCTATATCCTTTAAGCTCTGCTTACCGTCAAGCTTACTCCATACGGCTTTTCCGGTCTCATTCAAGGAAAATATCTCATCCTCCATATCACCTATGCCCGATACAATAGGAACAAGGATAAACTCCCCCTGTATTTCCCTTGCTACCACGTTATCCTCGGCCGGCTTATAAACGTTCTCAGGCTCTGCTTTTACTTTCATATCCATGCCTCCCTTTTGCCAATCCCTGGATCCTTTCCTGCCAATCTTTTATTTCCCACGCCTTCTCATCCTTTTTTAACAAACCCAGAAACCTCGCCTGTGTATGAGCGATAGCGCAAAGATACTCTACCGGCGTATCTAAGGTGCCGTGTTCCGTCCATGATTTGGCCGGGCATTGCTCGCAGAGACCTTTTAAAAAACACCTGGCACATTTAGCTATATATTCAGGATCTGTTGCTTTTCTTTCTCTCATTTTGGGAAAAAAATTACCCAAGGCATCTCTTAAGTTGCCTCCTCTTAAGTCATAAGCGCAATCCGGATGCCGAAGCAGCAGGCAAGGCTGAAATTTACCGTAGGCATCCACGCATCCGCTGCCCTTGCCAGAACCGCAAGAAAATAATCTATCCCCCGCAGGCCGCATAAACTTGGGACAGAACTCTTTCATCGCTTTAACATAGTTATCTTCTCTGCGAGTAAGCACACTTAACCCTTCCTGCGCGGGCATCCTCAGCTTCTCTATAAGCCGATTCTTTTCTCCGTCATCTCGCCTGCAGCGCAAATCAAAGAACATAGAATGCGTTGGCGGTTTATCCATCCCGGGAATAGTGGCTGCCCATGTTTCAAACTCGCCTATCTCATTTTTATTCGCAGGCAACAGTGCTCCCTTAACCACAAAGGGAATTTTCCTTTCCATCAGCAAATGTATACCTTGCCAAGCAGACTCAAAAGAGCCTTTAACTCTCGTTACTGACTCATATGAGCTTTTTTTCATTCCGTAGACTGTAACTTCTATCTTCTTTAAAGGAGGGGTATGGGCAAACAAACCGGCTAAATGAGGCGTAATCAGGGTGGCGTTGGTAAAAAGCAGGACTTTTAAACCGAGCCTGCGCGCAAAGATATACACTTCCTCGAAATCTTCCCTTAAAAGCGGCTCTCCTCCGGTAAAACGCACCTCTATGCATTGTAGTGAAGCTGCTTCTTTAAGGATACTTTTTATTTCCGCGGCGGAAAGTTCTCTTTCCTTGACATCTGCATCATCCGCAGGCAAATTTATGCAGCAGTGGATGCAGTTATTATTACAGCGCTCGGTAATCTCTATATCCAGCCGGCCTAAAAGCGGCTTAGTGCTCTTCCATAACGATACCTTGTTTATATCCTGTTTTACAACGAAAGATTCGGATTGCATCATAACTTCCTTAAAATATCCACCACTGCTCCGGTTTTATCAAATTCAAGCACATAACAAGGAACCTGCTTCGCCAATTTTTCTATCAACGCAAGCGTCTTCTCCCACCAATCAGCAGTAACAAATGGTTTAATCAGACAAGGCAGCAACCGTTTAATTATTTCTTTTTTATCTATAATTGGTATAATCATATTCTCTTCGGCTTTCTTCAAAAACATAACTGCTTTTAAGGGCGCAGAATTACTGGATACATCTGGTACATCCCCATGGCTCCAGGTGCCGTAAATCCTAAATTCGGTTTGCGGTTTGCGGCAATCGAAGGCGGTCCTGAGCGTAGCCGAATAATTAGTGGTTTTCGTTTTTCGTACAATTATACGATCATCGCATAAGATTTCAGCTTTACCTTTTAATAAGGACGCCATTGTGGACTTACCAGCCTCAGAATGCCCCACAAAAAGCAGCCCCTTACCATTAAAATTTACCCCACAGGAATGTAAATAACAGCCTTCTTTATCAGCTAAAACGCGCGCAAGGAGTATTTGGTCTGAAGGAAACATAGTTAGAGAGTGTAAATCTCCTTTTAAAAAAGTTCTTTCTCTAACTTTATCATTGAATATTTCTGCGCGGGTATGCTTAGAGTTAAATGTTACAACCCGGTGCAGGCTCTTATCATCTTTGGCTGGCGAAATCCCCAGGTAAATCCAAAAACCATTATTTTTATATATAGCCCATGGGGGTTTGCGGTAAACTTCCTTGCCTAAATCTTTATCGTATGAACCGACAAGCGAAAAATGATGCCAGATAAAAATATTGTCTGCTCCGGGACCATTAACTTCAAACTGTTTAAATTTGGAATGAAATGTCTGTTCATTTATCAGCAAATCAGATTCAACTTGTATAGTTATATCCGCTATCTTAAAGTAACGCCGGTGGTTTTTCTGCCATTCTTCTTTTAATTTTCTGTTTTCTCTGGCCACCGTATACTAACCCCTATTAACAAATAAGGCAGATAAGAATTTAAAAAAACTACCCACTATTTGTATTGCTCTGAACGAAAGGTTTTACATGGTCCTATATTACACAGGCAGAAATTCATGGACTCTTACGAACCTTTGTACTAGTCCCTAACTGCCATCAGACAGGACTGGCTCCTGCAAACAACGCAAGCACCAAAGATCAAGAAACCAAAGGCTAATTGGTAATTACGAAGTGCCGATCGCGTAACAGTAGTCACTATAAGTCCCACCGTACCCGCAGCCATTCTTGTACCCAGTTGGACCATTCATATCCGATCCATCACCAGATTGCTTACAGTTCTCAAGCACCCTCTCTTCGGGTTTTCCCCTAGTTAAGATAATCAGCTTTGGCTTGCTCCATTTCCGTATTTTCTTCATTTTTTCATTCTCCTTTACAAAATAAAAAAGCGCGCCCGTTTTTTCTTAACGAGCAGCGCCTATTAAAGATAAAAATAAACCTTGATTAGACTGTTTTGCAGCCTGCAGCTTACCTTTATTTTCTTTCTCTCTAAAAAACAACTGCATATCTTTTAGTATATATTATTTTAAGAGCATGTCAATGTCCTTTTGTGACGAGGTAGTGCAAGGATTATTTCGCACTTTTGCTTCCAAGTAAAAGTGCTTGTGGGCCGCTGGAAGACAGAATATAATAGAATCAGGCCGCATAACTCATTGAATTACCAACCTCCTACACCAGAGATTATTTGCCAAGAGTGTCTAGAAAATGCGGTTGCTCTCTCTTAGGAACTGGCACAACTTATAGCGACAGGGCAAGTTTCAGTAGTAATCTGCGTACGCGAAATGCCTGTATAATGGGGGATAAATTTGAAGACAATTATCATGCTCATGCCTTATTTTGGCAATTGGCCGGAATGGTTCAACTTATACTTAGAAACATGCAAACAGAATACAACCATTAATTGGCTGTTTTTTACTGATTGCCCAGAACCGGAAAATAAGTGCCTAAATGTCAGGTATATACGGATGAGTTTTGAAGAATTCCGTAAATACGCTGGGGAAAAACTTGGTTTCCCGTTGAACATGAGTCATCCATATAAAATTTGCGACCTAAGGGTAGCTTTCGGAGTAATTTTTGATGAATACATAGCCGGTTACGACTATTGGGGGTTCGGAGACATTGACCTGCTCTATGGAAATATAAGAAAATTCCTTACAGATAATATCTTGCGGTATAATGTTATATCCTTCCATAGCCATAGCCTGTCCGGTTCTTTTTCCTGTTTTAAAAATAACCTTGAACTAAAATATATGTACCGCTACCTAAATAATTGGCAGGATAAACTATCCCGAGATAATTGGTACGACGAGTTGGACAAACTGCTTGGGAAAATTCTTATAAAAAAAGAGGGCAGTTATTTTATAGAGAGTTTCAATGCTCCCGGAGCAAACGGAATTCCCTGGGTTGATGGGCCATATATATACCCTACGGAATGGTATTGGAGCGACGGCAGGCTTATAAATAACAGGGATGGCGGCAGAGAATTCCTCTATTTTCATTTTATGCTTTGGAAAGGAGGAAAATGGGGTAGGTTGTGGCGGGGCGGGCAATGGGAGAATCTTAAGAAAATAGTGCATTTCCATTACAAAGAAGCTACGGATGGCTGGA
>JAPLLQ010000003.1:0-3801 GCA_026387485.1 Candidatus Omnitrophota bacterium
CAACATCCTGCTGGACGCGGATATAGGGCTTAGCGAATTCAGCTTCAAATTGTCTAATTGCCTCATCGCTTATGCCGCTGCCAAAAATAACCACTCTGGCAGTAACCCCTTCAGAGGTAGTTGCGCCTAAGGCAATTGGCGTAGCCGCAATAGGAAATTCATTCGTAAATTTAGGGGATTTTTCCACCGGCTTTTGCATAAAATACCCAACATCCGGCCTGATCTGGATAATGTAAAGTTGGCCATTTAAGAAACCCCATTCAATATCTAAAGGTACACCGATTCTCTGCTCTAAGGTATTTACCACCCGCAATAATTCTTTAGCCTCGGCTTCTGAAAGCGGGCTTATCTTTCCCTGAATACTCGGATAGCTAAGGATTGCGTTAGACAATTCATTATAATTTATTTCTACGTTATACTCTTTATCTTCTAAGCGGAAATTATGCGGAGTCTTAAGGTATGAGGGATTAAACTCAAATGTATCCGAGCCTTTCCTGCTTAAATACTGGCAAATATTAGCGTGAATCCCGGCGACTGCGGTATCGGCATCACCGAAAACTGCTTCTATAACAGTGTGTTCGTAGCGGCTGGACATTGCTGTGCCTGCGGCTTTAAAGGAAAGAAATGGCTGAAGCAGAATTGCCACACCTTCCTGCGCAGAAACTTCGCGCTTGATTCCTTCATAAATAGTGCTGCCCCAGAATATCTCCAACGCCTGCATAAATACCTGCTTAATTGCCTGTACAGCCAGCCGCTCATCGCGTTTCTTTTTAGAAATAAATACTCCGGCTAAATTCCTTAAGAATGAATCCTCCCTGCGCTGGCTTGAGCGGGCAATCATAAAACCTGAAATTTCTTTTGCCCGCGCTCTAATCAATGCTTCTAGTGTAGGTGGAAAAGTAAAGCTATAGCGTAAACCTATATTAAGCGTGCGGTTACCTTCATCAACTAACTTTTGATTGGCTTCTATAAAACCAGCCCATAGCTTCTGAATGTAGAAATAAATTGAAGGCGGGGTTTTGAATCCGATTTCTTGAGCCAGCTCTGCGGTGATTTTGCTCCAGCTGATTTTACCTCCGGCACTCTTTGCGCCCTCTTCAAATTTACGGTAAACTGCGGTAAGCAGCTGCGCCAGCTCTTCATTTTTCTGGTCGGAATTTTTCGGGTATGCCTGCGATAGGGCTTCATGCAGGATAGTGATAATAAGTTTGGTGAGGTTATCTTGGTTAAATAGCGGTGTATCCAGATGGAGTTCGTTAATAGCGGTTTGTTGACTAGGCCGGATAACTGCGTAAAGGTCAGGCATAAATCCTTTAGGAGGAGCGCGCACCGGCATATTTACCATTTTTTCAAGCTGGGCAGCGAGTGCTGCATCTTCCCGGCCAAGGATGCGGCTAATCTTTAAAGCTTCAAGGTATATTTTTCTTTGTTCCACACTTATTGGCTGATTAACGGAGATTTGTTGCTGTATAGCTTCCTCTCGCGCCACTGGGTCTTTGGGTAAATTATTATTAGGTTTAGCGTGGTGCGGGTCGCTGGCGTCAGTTTTACCTTGACTTAGAGAAAAATCTAAGGTATTATTTGTACTAAGAAGGAGTGAATATATGCGCAAGAAACAATTTTTAGTCCTCATTGAAAAAGATGAAGACGGTGTATTAGTCGGTAGTGTCCCTGCCTTAAAAGGCTGCCACACCCAAGCTAAAACCCTACCTACCTTACTGGAACGGATTAAAGAAGCGATACGGCTCTGCCTTGAAGTTGAGCATACCCCTACCGCATCCTTGGAATTTGTAGGATTACAAGAAGTTGAAGTTAACTGACGATGCGGCTCCATCCCCTCAAGCCTGCTGAAGTAATCCATATCCTTGAACGCCTTGGCTTCGAACGTATCCGCCAAAAGGGAAGCCATATCTATATGCGCCATCCTGACGGTCGCTCTACGGTAGTGCCTTTTCACAAAGGTGAGGACATTGGCCGTGGTCTGCTGAGAACCATCCTGAGAGAAATAGAACTTTCTTGGGAAGATTTTATTTCTGCTAAATAACCTTCTTAGCCCTTCTACTATTAACCCTATATCAATAAATCCGGCTTCCGGACTTATGCGCTGGCCCTCTGCGTTACCTTGCTCTATGTTATTAGGACCAGTGGATTTTCCCAGTTCTGCGGCTGTACGGTAATAATCGGTATTAGCCGTAATCGGATCGAGACCATCCATAGTAGAATTTACTAAAATATTGTTTTTATCGGTAAGACTACGGACAATTACGCCTCCTTTATTACTTATCTCGATCTGTGGATAAGGCTTTGCGCGAAATTCTTCTTCAACCATAAAGTTCCTATCTGCTAAAAGGCATTTCTTATTACCCTGCTCTGCTAATTTAAGACGCCTTAAGAAATCATTACCCCTGCCTCCAGCATCAATGGATTTAAATACTACCCTTAATGCACCAAAGTAGTAATCCTTAACACAGGCTTGGAACTTCGGCCAACGAGGAGGCCAGCGGCCTTTTAATACTTGCAAAATACGCTGCAGCTTTTGTCCGCCCAATCCTGCCTCCTTCATAGATTTTTCAAATACCTTGAAGGTAGCAAGATTAAAGTTTGCCGATTCATGAGTTAGATAAACCATTAGTAACCTGGGATTATCGAGTGTGCGTATAACATTTGTGTATCTTTGAGCATATTGCTCTATTATCGTATCAGTAACACAACCGTTATTTTCATACATAGCTTTAATTACATCGTATCGCGAAGAACAAAGATGAAAAGATATGCCAAAATGCTTTCCGTTACCAGCAAGAGCAATACGCTGGGCGACGGCCTGAGCCCTTGCATTATCTAAATCCCATCCTCTTGTCGTCAAAATAAGACACGCATCGGGTTTATAATGTAAACTAAATTTAATCAAGCTATCAAGATATACGCCGAAGAAAGGATCACACCAATCAAAAACTTCATTTCTATTCCACCACATAAGGATATCTTTCCCCTCTTCAATACCCCCCTTGATCTTATGCACCGCTACGGGCAAGGGATCATTAACTACTCTAGATAACCCATTTCCCTTATTACAATGCTGGCATGGCCAATGACACCCCCTACCTATTGCTCTTGATGATGAGGACTCTATACTACTTGGTATATTAAACCAATTATACCAATTAAGACCACCATTCTGCTCTATATCAATATCTCTGGATGGCATTAGCGAAACAATTTCTTCTACCTTAGCTAATAATGGTTGGTCCGCTGCCCCCCGGTTAATTACAGTAATAGCATTATCGACAAATTCACGCGTCTGCCTGCCATAATCACTTAAGATTTCCTGATATGCGGTAAACATCTGCTGCATCCTTATAAGTTTTTGATTAGATAAAAATGCCGGCGCTGCGGCGGCAGGTGTTGCTGCGGCAATAAAAGACAAAGCAGCGAAAGTAATACCCACTGGCGGAGCGCAAGCCGGATGAGCTAATAAGCTGGCTAAATAAGGATAAATCCAAGGCATAGCTAAAGCCACGCCGATAAAAACAGGCGTTAAGATAAGCAACCATTGGATTAAAGAAAAACCTTTGTCGCCCTGCACAGAAACGGGGTCGGTTCTGTTTTGATCTTGACTCCTGGCACTACAATCTAATTCTGATAAGCCGTAATCTTCATCAGTGATTATCTTTAGCATTGCATTTACATCTTCACCTAAGCTTGCCTGATTTTCGGTTACGTACTTAACCACTGCTTCAAGCCTGTCTCCCTCATAACCTGCCATTTCAGCTAACCTGTGGATATCCGTTACCCGCTTAAACT
>JAPLLQ010000003.1:3839-5492 GCA_026387485.1 Candidatus Omnitrophota bacterium
TAAACTTTTGAATTGCCCAGCGGATATGCCCGGCTTCGAGCATCTGGGCAGACATAAATCCACTGCCGACTCCAAAATCTTGCATTATGCTTGAGACTATAGCGAGTATCTCAAATCTTAACGGAACCCCTATTTTTCTAAGCTCTGACATTATTCTTTCTTCATCTTCGAAGAAAAGATTGTTTGCCCTATATTGAGACCGATTTAAAATAATTCCCTTTATAAAAATTAGTTCATCTAATACCATTAAAATCGAGTGTTCTAAAAATCCGTGCTGGAATTTTTCGTATCCTAAACGCCCTAAGTCGTTAGGAAAGTCTTCGAAGCGATTAGCCTCGTCATTATCTAAAAATACAGGGATATCTTCGCTAAAACTCATATTCCCTAAATGCGGGTCAAAGTTACGCATAAGTATATGAGCAACAAAAGCCGAGCAATACGCCTGGCTTGCATCCTTGCAAACTAAGTCCTTTTGCGGCATATTCCGAGTAGTAACAAGACGTACAAGGTAATAATCCCTAAGCTTGACTGTCTTCTCGCCAAATATAGGCAAAGCTTTTATTTCTTCTTCCTCTAAGAAACGTATTTGCGCAAAGTTAGCTATGCCTTCAGCAAGCAAATAAGCAAACATTTCACATTCAGGAAAATTCTTTTCTTCCCTGCCTTCAACGCAACTTCTGGCATTAGTCAGATGCTTTTTAACTATCCATAATATTCCGGCTTCATCCCTAAGCAGGCCGTAATGAAAAATACGCTCTTTATTAAGATAAAGACCGGAAAGGCATTCTACGGAATCTTCCTTAAAGATGAGTTTAAGTAAACACGGCTTGCTCTTTATACCCTCAATCAACCTTTGGATATACCGCTTTAATTGAGCCTGATTATGCTCTTTTAACTCCTCAAAGATTGTTTGTTTATCTGATTCGGAGACGATAGTATAGCTATGTGGTTCTGCTTTTCCAACCGGCGCTGCGGCGGCGGCGCGGTTGGGGCCGAGATTAGCCGGAATCGGATCAAGTTCATCCAGCGTAGAGGACAAAATCACATTCTCTGGATTATTAATATCGCGCACCTTGATCGTCCCGACATTATCCAATTCTACGCGGGGATATTCTGTCGGCCTCATAGCCGCATCTTTGTGTTCTTCGCCTTCATTCGCAAGACAACGCCTGTCTTTATAAGCCGCATATTGCAGGCGGCTGATAAATTCTTCCCCCCTGCCCTGTAGAGCGATCTGTTTAGGTTCAATATAAATTATGTTTCCCATCCCAGCTGGTAAAATAACAGCGGTAGGGGAAGATTCATCTAAATGAGTATATTTAAGGCCCAGAATATCCAATGTCCTTTGCAGGACTGCTAAAGTTGCTTCATTAAATACCGGATATTCATTTCCTAAAAATGATACCTGTATTGTATCTACTGTATGTTTAAGCGTACGCAAAATATTAGCGTATCTCTGGGCATAGATTTCGATTAAATCTTGCGGGACTCTGCCATCCTCTGATTTATAAATCGCCCTGACGATATCGTAACGGGAAAGGGCAAGATGAAAAGAAATTCTAAATATTGGCGAATCAAATAACCGGGCAGTCCTCTCTGCGGCTGCCTGCATACGCAGGTCATCGATATCCCATCCTTTTGTAGCAATATCAA